>JAUSBW010000201.1 GCA_030651815.1 Methanoregula sp. | reverse complement strand
TTAACATTTTGTTTAGATCTGAGTAGTCTTAAAAAAGGATTTTCTAACAACAAAACCTGATATTTGAACGGTCAGTCGAATTTCAGCGAGTCAGAGTGGGTATATTGGAGAGCATAACGCGAGTAATGTGACATTTTAGAGGTAGACGGGTGACTATATGATTCAGCGCGCTAAAAACGGATTCGCTTTCAACTCTATCATACAATTCTTCAGGCATTATAAATCCTTTTCATGAGAAGATCTGCAGCCTCGCCGCATTCAGCACCTTCTCTCATTAAATCTACAATAAGTTGCTGAATGGAAACTACAGGCCAACCTTCAACATCATACTTTTCAAAAAAGACATGTTGATCAGTAAAATAAATTTTTACATTCCCTTTTCCGACATAGCCTGAATTCATTAGAAAATTATGCCATTTATCGAGTTCATGATCGTTGACATAAAGTTCGTAATACCTTGGAAATAAGTAGTGTCCAACAAGGTTTTCAGCAAAATAACCGGTAAACGCATATTCCATATTGGCGTTTTTCAAAGTATTTTTCGGATTTTGAATGTTATATTCCCGGTAGTATCGATAGTATCGGTGTTTTGCCCACCAGTTAAACAATTTTTTTACATCCAGAATCTCATGCTCTTTTAATATCCCCTTTCTTTCCAAATCGCTTAAAATAGTATAAACATAGCTATAATTTGTGTCAGCTAATTTAGCAATTTTATACCACGAAAGTTTTTTCATTTTATTGCTAAGCAAGATTCTAAAGATACGTTCCTTCTTGCTTCCAAAATATGGAAATAAATTATTGTTTGGCAATTCTCTCTCCGCCAGATATATTGGTATTTGCAATTACACGTAAAGTTAACGGATATAATGTGCTAACGTGTGATCTAAAATTTCATCGATAGGAAGGTTGACTCCTCCCGATTCGTGAATAAAACTTTTGTTCCGCCATAAGTGGACAGTCTTGCCCCGCCATTGACACAACATTAATTTGCAATTTTGTAGCAATTAAAACAATATAAAAAAATAGATTATAATGCATTAAAATCAGTCATAATCCTGAATTGTAATATTTTGAAAATTGCACAAAAGAAAAACGCAGCGCCTTAAACCTCAAAGCAAAAGAAGTGCGCCGACCGGGACTCGAACCCGGGTTTAGGCGTTGGCAACGCCTAGTGATAACCACTACACTATCGGCGCAGTGTGCTCTACAATGTGGGAATTCAAACAATTTAAGTATATCGAAGTGGGGAACCCCGGATTCCACTTTCTCCGGCGTGAACAGAATATTCTGATGAACTCAATGCCCCATACCCACATATAGTTGATATCCTGGTGCCGGTTTGTTCTGTATCGGTTATGAAACCAGAGTCTGATAAAAATGCTCCTGCTCTCTCCATGAACAGATCGCACAACCCTGTTGGTAAGAAATTTGAGAACATAACGACAGGGTTTTTGAATATAATCACTCTATCTAATAGCAGATGATCCCTCTCTTTGTGGATTGCACCCAGCGGCGCATTGTCATTTTCGGAGGAGGAGATGTGGCCGCACGAAAGGCTGCATATTTTACCGGTATAGATAAAGTAACCGTAGTCAGCCGGTCATTCCAGCAAACAATTCTGGATCATAAGGTAGTTCGCAAAGAATGTGATGTCAGCACCGAATCGGATGAATCCCTCGAATCCATACTCGATGGGGCGTTTCTTGTTATTGGCGCACTCTCCGATACGGGCCAGAACAACCGGATTGGGCGGCTCTGCAGGAAACTGGGAATCCTGTTCAACAATGCAGCAGGTGAACCCGGCGATGTGATCTTACCCTCGGTAACCGGAGGGATCAATTATACGCTGGCCATCAGTACAAATGGCAGCAGCCCGGCCCTCTCCCGTTTTATCCGGGAGCACCTGGAACAGAATTTTCCGGCACTGGATCAGATGATCGCCCTGCAGCAGCGCCTGCGAACTGAATTAAAGCGTGCTGAACCCGATCAGGTGAAGCGGAATGCGATTCTCTGGGAAGTACTCAATGATCCATCCATCTGGAATGCCCTGTCTGCTGACACTGCAGAGGCATGGAAGCTGGTAACAAAGAGGTACCTGCATGACTGAACCCGAAAATATTCCTATTGCAATTGCCGGTGTCAGTCATCATACCGCAAATGTTACCGCACTTGAAGCATTCCGGTTTGCCGAAGAACAAGAATTCCTTGAGGCCGCTTCTGCACGGTTCAAAGGGGTAATCCTGCTCCAGACCTGTAACCGGGTTGAAGTGATGGTAGAAGGCGATGTGGACGAACTTCGTTCATTCATAACCGGACTGGGACGAAAAGAGTTCTTTGTCCATGAAGGCAAGGGTGCATTGCGCCATCTCTTTGCCTTAGCATCCGGCATAGATTCGATGATTGTAGGAGAAGATCAGATCATCGGCCAGTTGAAAAAAGCCCTCTCGGACGCGCAGGAGGCGCAGACTTCTGGCAGTTTTTTAGAGATCTGCATCAACAAGGCGGTGCATGTCGGTGTTGAAGTCCGTCAGCGTACCCTGATTAACCGGGGATCTGTATCCGTGGGCTCGGCAGCAGTGCTTCTTGCAGAAGCAGAGATTGGCAGCCTTGCAGGCAAACATATCCTTGTGATTGGGAGTGGCGAGATGGGTCTCCTTGTGGCACAGGCGCTTGCGGCAAAGCACCTGACTGCTATGTACGTGGCGAACCGAACCTATGGGCGTGCGGTCATCCTTGCAAACAAGATCGGCGGTAAAGCGGTAAAACTCTCCGAGCTCTACCATTACATCACGCTGTCCGATGTCGTGATCTCCTGCACCTCCGCCCCGCACCCGGTCATTCACCGGAAAGATCTTGCACATGCCATGAAGGACCGGTGCTGGCCTGTGGAGGGACACCCCCGCCCGCTGATCCTGATCGATATCGCCCAGCCACGGGATGTCGAGGAAGGTGCAGACACAATCGATGGGGTTCATCTATTCAGCATAGATAATCTCCGCAGCATCAACGAAAAGACGATGAGTACAAGGAAGGCAGAAGCGGATCGCGCTCATGAGTTTGTTGACGCGGAACTTGAGATCTTTCTGCGCCACCAGAACCGTAAATCCGCAGATGATGCCCTTGCTTCCCTCCATACCTGGGCAGAGTCGGTGCGCATACGAGAGCGCGACAGGGCGATCTCCCGCCTCGCTCCCGCAGATAAGAAAACCGCGGATGTTGTAGATGACTTAAGCCGTGTGCTGGCAAAAAAACTGCTCACCGATCTGACCTTTTCGATCCGTGCCAGTGCTGAAGAAGGGGATCTTGAGACGGTCGATGCGCTGGTGAAAGCGGTTACACAAGGCGAGAGGATCGGAAATGAAAAAAATTCCCGGTAATAAAACCCGCATAAAGCCAAAGGCTTCGTACCAGAGAAATGAAAATTTTGCACTCCAAAAGTAATTTTCATTTGTCTGAAATATTGTCGGTAGATTTCAAAATTTTTATGATAAAAATCGGGCGTGCGAGAAAAATACGGAAACTATTTTTCGGCAAAATCTGTACACGCATCCACTCGCAAACCAGAATTATTCCCCCACTTAAAAAACCGGACAAACTCTCATAAAAATACCCAGTTCTCAGACGTGATAGTGATTGCGGGCAACCAAGGGTATTTGCAGACGGTTTCTGCCTAAAATCCTCCTAAAATATGTGCCAAAAAAGGATGCCCTTGAAAGGCCGATAAATTGCAGGATCAAATCGCGAGTAAATCGGTTATTTTGGAGAAATAACCATTTTAAACAGTATTTTTTATAACGGTGGACACCACTTTTAAAAAACCCGGAAACGGGTGCAGGAAAATAGCAATCGGAGCCCGTATAGGGCTCAGAATAGTACATCTCCCGGAACAGGGAAAACAAATGTTTTCGCCAATTCCTTTTTGATCCACTAAACGTGAGTGCGACAAGAAGCTGTAATCTGGATTGCTAAAGAAAGCCACCCTATCCATTCAGGGTGTTCCTATTCCGTCGTGCGATACTGGTAACAGTATGGTGCGAAGCACGGAAGACAACGTGGAAAGATAGGAGTCTCTCCGATTCAATCTGCCAGGAAAAGACGTCATGGAGAAAGTACATTGAACTGCTACAGGATCGTAAAGTGGAACTGGCGAAAGAGACTGACACGCCACACCAAAAGGGTACGGAGCCCGGTTTCAGCAGCTTTGCGAATGCCGAAACGGATGGACATTGTGCTCCCGGTCTATAGGCAGCTCCTAAAACGTCACAAATATCCGGATTATGGAACTTGGAAACCCCAATACGCTCCTGGAAACAGGTGGGAACCGCGCGAGCGGAACTTGTATGCGTACGTGGGAACAGGATGCCACAAGAAGCAAACGCCTGGCTGTAACGGTCTGGATAGGGGTTCAAAATTTGCCCTGACCTGAAAGGGTGCTGACGTGCGGCTGACCAAACACGACGAACTTGAGGTAAAATCTATGCATGTGATATGTTCAACGACGCTAACAAGCGAGGACAGCACAGACAGAGAGCTTGCCCGCCACTGGAACCATTTTCCATGGGACAAGGCACGCTCATATGTAAATAGACTTCAGACAAGAATCGCAAAAGCAGTAAAAGAAGGAAAATACCGACTGGCAGAACGGTTGCAGTATATCGTTACGCATTCCTACTATGCCAAAGCATTGGCTGTAAAAAAGGTCTCAGAAAACAAAGGTAAACGAACCGCTGGAGTCGATGGAGTCAGATGGAGAACTCCCGCCGAACGGATGAGAGCAATTCTCTCACTCACCGACAAAGGATACAAGGCTCAACCACTGGCAAGAATCTATATCCCGAAACCCAATTCCGGCAAAATGCGACCGTTGTCCATCCCGACGTTCTATGACAGAGCAATGCAGGCTCTATACGTCCTGGCTCTTCAACCGTGGGCAGAAACAACAGCTGACATAACGTCGCTTGGGTTCAGGCTCAATAGGTGTGCGCAGGATGCAGCCGCGTATCTTTTCAATTGTCTGAGCAAGAGTAAATCTGCCCAGTTCGTTCTGGAAGGAGATATCCGGGGTTGTTTTGATAACATCTCGCATGACTGGCTCCTTGAGAACATCCCTATGGACAAGAAAGTCCTTGCGGAATTTCTCAAAGCCGGCTTTCTCTATGAAGGAGTGTATCACAGTGCAATCATGGGAACAGCCCAGGGTGGCATCATCTCTCCCATACTGGCAAATCTGACTCTTGACGGGATGAAAACCCTTCTGGAAATCCAGTTCAAGAACAAGAAGGTGAACTTTGTCCGGTATGCTGACGACTGGGTGATTACCGCAGAATCGCGGGAAGTTGCAGAACAAGTAAAAGCCGCCGTTGAAGGTTTCCTCGCAGAGCGAGGGCTCTCCCTTTCGGAAGAGAAAACCAAAATCGTCCATATCGACGAAGGATTTGATTTCTTATCCTGGAACTTCCGAAAGTACAGCGGAAAACTTCTGATCAAACCGTCGAAAAAGGCGGTGTCAACGGTAACCCGGACGATCAGTGACATCATCAGTCATTCAAAGAGCGCGAGTCAGAAAGTCCTGATAGACAAACTGAACCCGGTTATCCGGGGCTGGTCTCTCTATCACCGCAACGTCGTATCCGCTAAAACATTTAGCAGTCTGGATCATGCTGTGTGGGAACTCCTCTGGCAGTGGGCTAAAAGGCGGCATCCGGATAAGGGACACGGATGGATTGTTCGAAGGTACTGGCACTCCGTTGATAATTCAAACTGGGCGTTCACGACCTTTGTATCCACTCTTATTCGATTCTCTGATACGAAAATCAGAAGACATGTTCTGGTTCAACTGAAGAGAAATCCTTTTCTCGACCGAGAATACTTCAGCGCAAGAAATGGTGATTCTGTGACCCGACAGACAACGGTTTATTCATTCTTTTAATGTGCCCTGACAACTGGGTAGTGTGAGGTTTGAGCGTACTGCGGTGAAAGTCGCAAGGTGCGTTCTTGGAAGGGGGGGAGGAAGTAATTCCTCCTTCCTATTCGACAAATATCCACAATTTGAGGTTATTTTATTGCGTTCATAAGGTTATGACCCAGCCTGCGATAAGAGACTTCTCCGTTCAGGCCCCCAAAACAGCCCTTCTTTTCACTTTTCACCTGCTTCAGCTCATCCGGCAAGCGATCGGCCATCCAAAAGGTGCTGTTAGCGCACTTTTTAGAGCCCAATTTATGCCGAATCAAGCCGAACAGGGCTCAATTTGCGTTTTTCCGAAAATAATACGCTCCATTTTTCGCGAATTCGGCACTTTTTGGGAACCGTGACCCCCTTGGAGGGGAGGAGGTCTACGACGGAGAAGTGAGTTAAGCGGAGTGCAGGTCTCATGTGATGTGGTAGCCAAATCAATAAAAATACCTCACGATAGAAGTCTGGAACTGGTACGAATATCTATGTTCACAAAAAAAGAACAGCCATTGAATAGTGAACATGGCCCGGATCTGGTAGCAAACATATTTTCGAAAAAAGCAACCGACATCATACGCCTCCTGCTTGTCAACTATCCGAAAACCTGGGCGCTCAGGGATTTGGCAAAAGAATCAGGAACCGCTCCGGGATATACCTCCCGGGTATCAAACACTTTGATCAACCAGCGTCTCGCGCTCCGTTCTTCTGCCCGGTCGGAGCTGAAGATCATAGCTCCGGAAGATTTGCTCAAATGCCGGGCAACTTTTCCCACTTCGTAGCAAATACCGTGTTTGTTGAACACTACACCAGTGAACAGGATATTGGGAAATTTTTGAGCAGACTCAAAAGGCCGAAAACCCGGGGAGTATGCACTGACCGGCCTTGCTGGCGCACTGCTTGTTGAGCCTTTTGTCAGATCGACAAACACGCATATGTACATCTGGAAGGGATCAGACGCAGGGAAACTGGCACACGAGCTGGGCCTTATGCCTGTTGAAGAGAACGGGAATGTAAAATTTGCCATTGCACCCAGTAACGGAATTTTTTACGGCGCCCAGGAGATCGATGGCATAAGGGTAGTTTCAGACATTCAGCTCTACGTTGATCTGTATAACTATCCCGCCCGGGGCAGAGAGGCGGCTGATGAACTGTGGAAAAACATTGAAAAACGCTGGGATAAATATCAGGATTAAGTATCATGTACTCGCGCGAAATCACGGAAACATCAAAATCTGCATTACTTGAGCTTGGCTTCGCATTGCACACGTACCGGAACGATATGGTGCTGTCAGGTGGATGGGCTCCTTACTTTATTACTGAGAACTATTTCGAGCACTGCGGAAGTGTCGATATCGATCTTGTCCTGAAGATAACAATCATGCCCGGATATGAAAGTATCAGAAAAATTGTCACCGATCTTGGATATATTGAGGAAAACCACTTCAGGTTTGAAAGAAAAATAAAATCCCCGGTTGACGGGAATTATTCTTTAAAACAATCAGACATAAAATAGATCACTACCCGATTATTAGCAATCCGGCACCAAAAGAAAACCCCGCAAAGTCAGGAATAAAAAATAATTTTATCGTTTCGCTTCTGTTTTCACTCAATCTGAGTGTAAAGCAAATTTCTTGGTTGTGTCCAATGATCGGCTAAGATAATCATCTTTGGGATGATCTCATTGTTAGTTCAAAACAAAAAGGAGACCACCCCAAATGGAAATTATAGTCACACTGCAAGTAAAAGTTTGCCTTCCTGATGATGAAGTAGTAC
>JAUSBW010000200.1 GCA_030651815.1 Methanoregula sp. | reverse complement strand
TACGATACACATGCAAACGGGTTGTCGGTGATGACCGACTGGACGATTGTGTTGAACGTCGCTACATCTGCAATCTGGCTCTCAAGTGTGCGAATTGCACTTTTTGTTTCTGAGTTTTGTACGAAATCTGCCATTTTTGTTGACTCCTTTCCCCCCCGGGCCCGTGGGTTGAACACCTATCTGTAAGACTGCGCATTTGGGTGTTGCTGAAGGGATGGGTCCCCTGCCATTGGAGGGTAAGGTGTTTTTAATGCATCGTGACATGCTCCATACGGCTGATGTGATTAAAACCGATTTACAAAAACGGGTGAAAGTTTATCGTTTGGGGATTTTGTTTAAAATGAGAGAAACAATTTACATAAGAGCATATGATCATTAAACAATAAGTGGAGCGGAAAACCAGCCTATGACAAATTATCACCTTACCGTCACCATCTGGGAAGAAGATGGAGTGTATGTTTCAAAATGCGTAGAGATTGAAGTCGCCAGCTGCGGGGATACACCAAAAGAAGCACTGGAGAATATCCGTGAAGCGATTGATATCTATCTGAAAAATGCACTGGAATACGGGATGTTGACAGATATCGAACCCTCCCTTACAACGCATGAAAAATTTACTTCCCTGATCGAGGTCCAGGCGTGAAACTTCCAAGAGTCTCATCTGCGCATCTGATTTCGGAGTTGAAAAAGAGAGGTTTTACCGATGCACGCCACCAGGGAAAAGGAAGCCACACAGCCCTTATCCGCACGGACGATACAGGTCTGAAATTGCTCGTAATCGTTCCCAAACGTGATATTCTGCCAATTGGCACTCTTCTTTCGATTATGAGACAGGGAAAGTTTACGCGGGAAGAATTCATTGAGATACTTACGGGTTAATCACCGGAAATTCGATTGTGTCCAAAGATCGGTGTCAATAGCGGATCACCTCAATATCCGCATACTTTGCAATTTCGATAAAATCCGCATCTGCCGTGATAATCGCACCGGCATGATGAAAGAGAGCAATACCTGCAATGAGAATATCAAATGCATTTACCCGGTTTCCGGTTGCTGCCATACGTGCCCCGATACCACTTGCGATATCCGCAGCAGGGATGTTGAATTCCAGGATCTCAATATCTGAAAAAAAATGTCGAAAAAATTTTTCTTCTTTTGGGGATTTCAGTCGTTGAATTCCTGCCATAATCTCATAGTAGGAAATGATCGTCACCGCCGGCTTTTCATTATCCGGGATGAGACTTTTGAGTTCTTCGTTTTTAAAAAAGTCAATCAGGTACGATGTGTCAAGAACGATCACTGTCTCGCCCACCCGGAATCACGCATCTCTCTGGTGGATGCGTGGAGGCGATCCAGTATTTTTGAGTCCCGCAATGCTCCGGCATATTCCCGTATGTCCCGGTTCTTTTTGCTGATCAGCCGGTTGATGACATCGGAGAAACTGTCCTCACCTTCCTTGAGTATAAGGAGGGTGTGATAGGTATCATCCCGAATGGTAATTGTTTTCATTGCTCAATGTGTTCATGCATGATAATATTTAATATTTTTGTATAATCGAAGGCTAAAAAAAATACCGTATTAGGTAAAACCCGAATCAAGAGAGCCATTCAGCCGTTGGGGTATGTTTAAAAACCCTGTTTTTACTGTTGTTTAGACACTCCCCTGACTTAAAGTCGTGGGATTTTTTTAAACCCCCTTATCAGACTTTCACAACTTCTGGCAAAACATCCCATTCTTCTCCGCCGCATCCTGATTGACCATCCCCTGCACATCGTCATGCCGATCGCTGTTAAGAACGAACAGGCAACTCAGGGTTCACCCGCCGATCGTATTCATCGCGCGTCTCAACGATAACCGTATACTGGTGCATATAGTTGCGCTTAACCGTGATCAGGAAAATGGATTTTCGTTTTTCCCGGATTTGTTCCGCGATTGTTTTTGGGATGAGGAAAAGTGGGATACCTTCGATTTGCACTGCGGTGGCTGACCCGTTTGCCGCTGCTTCAGGCACAGGCAACCTCATGGATTTCATTCTTTATAACTTCAGAGCAGTGCTGCTGCTTGGTTCGTGAGAACAATCCGACCTCACACCAAAAGTACGGTTCTTTTTGCCGGGTTGTCAGAAACGGATTGATCGCTTGTGCGCAGATCCATTCAGGAGACAGTATTATGCTCTTTGCCAGAATTGAGCACCAGACTATGATGCAGCGCGTCTCGTCGGCTCGCCACTTTTTGATAAAATTCAACGGGGCAATGCGTGAGAGGAAATTGATTGATGAGTACACATTTTCACAGTACTGTTTCGAGAGTACGTTCTGTGCATTGTTCATTATCCGACAATATTTCAGGAGTAATGCATGTGTCTCATCCCGTGTCTGATAATGTTTGAGAATTACTGCTTGTGCCCAGTACCGTATCAGGTGATAACGGCATGAGTATATCATACTTCACCTATTTCCAAGGGATCGGCAGGCACAGAAAGAAAAAATTGGGGAATTTCCCGCACACTGTCCATCATCACCTCAAAACAACAAAAACCGTGCGACAGGAAATAGAGCCAGATCTCGCAGTGGAGCCCGGTGTCTTCTGAATGCCGTGAAAGATATTTGCGGTATTGCACGAGATCCTTAGTGCAGTGCGATTCAACGGTATCAACCGTTGATGGTCTTCGGAATATTTTTCTGATCCTGATATGCCGGGTCTCACCGGTTCCCCGCGAGGCGACGACATGTGCCGGCGGGTACCGTTTGTTGAATTCGGGCGGGATGGTCCGAACCGTGTAGCCGTGTAGTTGGAGCAGCTCACGGGCGCCCTCTTCGATAAGCTTACCGCGACGGCTCGTCATGCCGATGCCCCCTCCATAAGCACGACGGGATCGCGGGCGTTCGGGAAGATCTCCCGGAACACATCTGCCGAAACTTCATAGCACTGGAACCTGCCATCAGCGGTTGCCACTCGGATTTCTTCGTGGAACCGGGTCGTTTGGGAGTGGAGGGCAAGCTGCTTTGCGGATCTCACGGATCTCATTTGCGCAGAACTTCTCAACCTCTGCGAGACTGACAAACGACTTTATGGCGATTTTTATGAGGATGTACCGCACGTCTGTGTTGCCATGAAACGCGATGAGATGAGCCTGAAACCGCTGCTGGAGGGATCGTTCCGGGACGATAACGACATCGTAACCTGCCGCTTCAAGCAGCACTTTTGCGTTCCTGCAAAGGACTGTCATCCTGCGAGGTACGGTCATGCGGGGACTCCTTTACCGTGAGAAATAATCTCACTTATACGTTCGGCTGAGGGAATTTTGAAGCGGATGTACGAGATCTCTCTGCTGCGTGCGATCGCATGGCACAGGTTACGGGGATCCATGAATCCTTGCGAGTCTATGCTCATGAAACCGGGGAACCTTGGATTCTGTTCATGGACATCGATCGCTTCCTCTGCGACGATGATGTTCCTGATTCCGGGGAAGCTGGTCTTCTGTTCATGAGAATCGATCGCTTCCTGTGTGCTATTTTGAGATACAGTAAATGTTTTTTTCATTTTTCCTTCCGGTTTTTTAGAGTAAGTTTCACTCCGTGTTTATGACAAAACGGAGCGATTTTTGAGATTTTTTTGTTTCCTGATATTAGAAAAAAAGCCGGTCCTTAAGTGTCCGGGCAGAGCCAGGGCTAACTGTTTCCTAGACAGATCCTGCGAGGATATGGCGGGTAACCTATCGGAGAGTTACCGCAAAAGATACCCGGACACCGGAAGACTGGCGTCTAATATCGATCAGGAAAAAAGCTAAAGAGCGAAAAGACCGGAGAGTGGTCACTGGTGATTTTGTACCGCTTCTCCGCGTCCAATGCATTCCTCAGGTTTGAATAGACAATGAACATTGAGATTGTCGCAGCATGGACTGAGCACGCGAATGTGAGGATATAATGAAGAACGGAAACCAATTTTGCTTTGATAGCGTTTACCGCCTCTTTTCCCCGCGTTTTCAGATTTGCCACGAGATTTAATATCATTGCCAAAGACAAAAAGGGGTGTGAGATATTTAAGCCAATCGAAAACTGCGCGAAATTTGAGCACGATTTGGGTAAATAACCCCCGAAAAAATGTATTTATGAGAATTTAAGTTTAAACCGCGGGAATAATTTTTTGAAAATTTATTTGCGCACATGAATCTTATGGTCGATGAATATTTGGGGACGGAGGGTGCCGCAGTGGGAGGAGATTAGGGGTTTTTTTAAGAAGTGAGGGAGAAAATTAGTATGTCTTTGATTTTTCCTTCATTTATCCGTTATACGCTACCCTCCCAAATACAATAGGGATATCCCTTGAGAAAATCCAAAAAAAACGTCTATATCCTGACACCATTGCCCGATGATACCAACAACCTCACTCTGCTCCACGTCAAATGACACATCCTTTAAGCGACCAGACCTCTTCAGAGAAGAAGCCCGGTTGAACGGCGCCTTCACTGAATTGACGATGGCATCGCGGAGGGTGTGATATTTTTCCTGCGAGCCGCCGAGAATATATCGCTTCCCGAGATTGCGGACGCGGATGGCGATGTTTTTATCGGTCATGAAGGGGGATCTCCTCTATGGTCAACATGCGGTCTCCATACAGATAACCAGGGAACGCGTGAGAAGTCTTTATCGTTAGAGGCTATGTGAGAGAGATTATAGGTATAAGCAAATGCAGCGATATACGCATCTTTCGCAAGTAAATTGTATTCCTTTGCAATGTTTAAAGATCTCGTAAAGGTATGCTCTTTTTCGCTGATTATTGAACAATTTATCTGGTATAGATATGCAATATCAATCCATGTCTTTGATAAGGAATGTAAAATCCCTGGTGCTTTTTTGACTTTATTAATGACGTCCCTTGGATTCAGTCCAATTCCATTTTCGATCAGTTCTGCAATCATAAATCGATGAAGAACTTCGTTAATTACAATTGTTGGGATAAATCCGTATATTTCTCCCATTTCAATTCTCTTGAGTAATCTCCTGGAAGGATCACCAAAAACGTCATGGGCGAGTGCAGCATAGATAATGATATTGGTATCTATCAGAATCTGTGCTTCTTTTGGAAAATTGTTGATATCATTCAAGGTCATGCGATTCTGCTAATTCTTCAATCAATTTGTTATCTTTGATCGAAAAAGATCCATAGAGTTTGTCCACAACTGAACCCCGATGAATTTCAATGTCAACCATCTCTCCTTCCTGAAGATCAATCGATCCGAGAGGGATGAATGAATTCTCTTTATAGACAGCTTTTACCATATCTTTCAGATTCCTCTTTTTCTGGAGAGTGTAGTTTTTGTGCACATCAGATATAATCGTGTTCTTTTTGATATCTCCATCGGTATTTCAATGGTCTCTATCACCTGCATTCCCGTGAACCCATAACGAGGCCAATCTAATCTCCTTGTATCTCTTCTAAATTTCTAAACAGCCCTTATTTTTCAGACCTAAAGATATATCATCGTTATGTGTCATATAATACACATAACGAGGAACAAACTT
>JAUSBW010000199.1 GCA_030651815.1 Methanoregula sp. | reverse complement strand
ACGAATAGAACAATTGATATGATTTCTTTGACCTGCTGCTTTTCGGATCTTGCAATCTCTAACGCAACACAATCCCTTTAAAGCACGGTGATAATTCTCAATTGCCCAGCAAATCGCCTGTAGATTTCTGCGATCCACATCATCCATTTTGAGATAATTTGTTATCCAATACCGGTCTTCGCCGTTTTTATTTGTGGAATGCCCAAGTCTGACAAATCCGTACTTCTTCATATGAACGACCCTTCCATCATCTGGAAGAAAGACAGAAGATACGGGTTGGTTTCCAGCCCGATCCGGATTAACCTTCCGATTTTGTTTGGCACGGGTGCACCAATTCCAACCGAATTTGTCGATAAATGTCAGATTTTCATTACTCGAATACCAACTATCAAACAGGACAAAATACGGCTGAAAATTCCTTGTGAATGCCGTTTGAAGCATTGCTCGGAAATGCTCATTTTTCGATAGTCCATCACTCTTTTTGTCATAAATGCGATAATCAACAGGAAATGAGTTAGTTCCATCTGTCCAAACGAGGGTGACCAACCCGATTCCTTTCACAACTTTATGGAATTTCCCACTCCATTGATACTGAGTCATTTCAATATGTTGTGAATAAATTTTATCAATCACGGTGTCATCCAGGATTAACCAACCGTTTCTCTTCTCAATAAATGGTTTAACCTCGTTCCACAACGTGTCTGGATGTAAGAGCTGTCTTGTAAGAAATCGGTTAACCAAATCATGAGAAACTACCATTCCACTGTCGGAATAGCAATCAGCCGCTTTTACGCAGGATGAATTATTCACGATAGCAGTAAGAAAATTGATGTAATCCTCATCATAAAACTGTTTCTTCTTGACCACGAAATATATACTGCTCTTTATATATAAAGATCTTTCTATTTGATCCTATGATTGCGTAACTCCTATACAAAATGTCTGCAGTCATTTCTCAACCAGAACTGATATCCATCAATGAAACGGCTGGTAATTCGCTTACAGAAAAATTGGAACAAAGCAATTACGATTTATTTCCGATTATCTGGCCCTCTATTGAAAAGGAACTTGCAGAGCCAAAAACTGATAAAGAACTTGCTGATTGCTTCAATGTCGAATTAAAGCAAATGAGATCATGGCTTTCCATCGCAATCAAAAAGGGAGACGTAAAAAAGTTGTCCAAGCCAATCCGTTATGTGAGATCGAAACACAAGGGTTCATTGAATACCTGGATTGAGATTTAGTTCTCAAAGATTTCAATTCAAAATTCCAACAATGAGATTCTTGGATAATCTCGTTCTCAATTATTTACCGGAAGAGGAAGATATTTCGCAACAGTCCTCAAGAGAGACATATGCCAGAACTGGACCCCATCTTTTGCAGGGTAATACAATGAACGGTTGACGGACCCGGTCTTTTAGTATGAGATCCCTATTCGATAACCCCTCTCCTGCGTAATTCAAAATAACATTTTGCACACGCTTCCACATCAGCGCCTGCATCATGCCAGCCGGAAAATTCTGTCTCGAATAAGTGCAGGTGCAATTCTGTTAGCTTTGGCCATTTGTTTCTCGTACCGGAAGAATTGGGAATTTTGCAATACGAGACAATGCCGGGTGCCTTCATGGTGCAGAATTTTTGTTTTTCCGCAAGATTTGTCGCCATCCTGCACCGCAGGAATTCAGTTTTTATTATCGGCAGATCGAAATCGGCATTATGCGCAATGACGGTCTTTGCCTTCTCTACATCGGCATTGAATTGCGGGAGCACTTTGTGCAACGAGGTCCCTTCCGCTTTCGCCCGCTCGGTCGTGATGCCGTGAATTCTTGCCGAGTCCCGGGGAATAGTGAAGTCCGTTGGGTAGATGATGAAACTGTTCCGGCTTTTCCCGGTCCCCATCGCTGTCGTAGAGCGACCATGCCAGCTGGACAATACGGGGCCATTTTTCTGTCTCGGTTGTTGCGTAATATTTGGGGAGGCCGGTGGTTTCGGTATCGATGAAAAGAAACATCCTTTTCATTCGGGTATATTGGTATTTGATTTTGTCGAATGATTTTTATGATCTTTTTCATGTTCCGGTTTTTTCATCCATCATAAGATGTTGATACGTGAAAGATAGAACGGTACAATTTTCTAGACCGAAAGGAAGACCGGGAGGGGCGATGACGAGGACATGACGGAACTTCCGGTGGCGGCGGTGCAGCCATGGGCCGGTGAGGAGGCGTTTGGCCGGATGGTGGGGCGGCTTCTGTACATGCACTTACCGGTGTTTTTGGGAGTGTGAGCGGTACCCATACGCCCCAACTATTATTTTCCGTAGATTCCCGGAACCCCCGCTCGCATCGTTGGCCCGCCGCCACCACGCCCGGTTGTAACCGCACACCGGATAGGAGCGGAAGGGGGCGGACGAACTCCGGATGTTTAGGAAAGGGCAAGGGATTTTTTTCGTTATGAAGGGATCGTGTGAAATTTTTATCTCCGGTTCGGGAGATAAGAGGGGGCACGGGAAGACCCCGCTATTTATGGCGGGGATGAAGTGCCTCCCTCTTTGTAAGGTACCGTTCCTATCAGCCGCTAACAATTGTGTGCAGCCAATAGCAAAGTATATATCCCGCAACAAGGGAAAAAAGGCATATTACAATCAATAAATCGGAGGTGTCAATTATGGCAGGCAAAACAAAATATGATCTTGACCGAGGAAAC
>JAUSBW010000198.1 GCA_030651815.1 Methanoregula sp. | reverse complement strand
GTTTCCTCGGTCAAGATCATATTTTGTTTTGCCTGCCATAATTGACACCTCCGATTTATTGATTGTAATATGCCTTTTTTCCCTTGTTGCGGGATATATACTTTGCTATTGGCTGCACACAATTGTTAGCGGCTGATAGGAGCGGTACCTTACAAAGAGGGAGGCACTTCATCCCCGCCATAAATAGCGGGGTCTTCCCGTGCCCCCTCTTATCTCCCGAACCGGAGATAAAAAAGATAATCATCTTCTACCCGAATTATGAAGCAATAAAGGAACTCCAATTTTAGTGCGTGGTGCTTAATATCGAGTAAAGGTAATTTCGTGTAAGGATGCCTCTGCTATAAAGACATAAGCGAAAGCCGCAGAAACCCTTAAAAAAATGAGCGAGGTATCTTCCAGGCGGCTCACTTGAGCTTTTTCTCGAGCTTCTTGAGCTTCTTCTTGGCCTCTTGGCTACCTAAAGCCGCCTGCTTCGAGAGCTCTTCTGCCTTGGCCTTCTTCACTTGGTTCAGCTTCACCAGTTGTTTCTTACTCGTTGGCATATAGTCACCTCGCTACCCCTTTGGCTGATTCTAATTAGCTTTTTTCCTTCTTAAAATATGCCTTTATCGTTGTACCAGCCTATAAAAACTTAAAAATAAACGAAAGGCTGACTCGGGTTATTGTGAGAGGTAGAGATCCATCCGGAGATCTCCGGCCATCGGGGCCCGGCAGCCATACCGGTCCACGGCTGCAACCGCTCGCACCGGTACCTGCCGCCCCTGGGGCACAAAAGACTTCCCCATGCAGAAAAAAAGAGAAGACCAAAAAATGGTATCAGGCCGGAAGAACTAATGTGATCCTCTTTTAATCAGCGCCCCCTTCGTTTTATTAAATCGGAGTTCAATTAAGAACATAGAAGAGGGGCAGAAGATCTGGAGATCGGGATTGTGACGAAACTGGATAATTTTTTAGAACCCTTAAGCCAGGGAGTCTGGGAGGTTGTCATACCGAAAGATACCGTTACCGAGCCTCTTGATTACGGCTGGGTGAAGTCACAGATCAACGTTCCCTCCCCGGGCACCATAGCGTCTTACCGGAAGGCCCGGTTTCATGTACATGAAACGAAAACCGAATGGCGGGTACACCTTGACCGGTATGATCCAAAAGTCAATCCCCTGTTGCACCTCGTGGATGATGCACCCCTGGTGCTCATGATCAGTGACACGTTCATGACATTGATTATGAATACCAGAAGGACAGAAATAAGGAATACTGCAACTATCTTAAAAACCCAGAGATTCATCTGGCAGGAGCAGGTTTTTTCCGGGCTGGTTTTGGGACTTGTGGGGCTTTTTATCGTCTTGAACCCCCTCATCTTCTTTAAGAATATCGTTGAGCTGATTATCCCTCTTGCAATCATCTGCCTTGCTGTCATGGTACTGCTAAGAGCTGTACGTACCGGATTACCGGAGAAATACCGGATCCGGGATATATCCCGGGGAATGGGTATTTTTTGTGCCGGGATCTTTGCGTATATCCTGCCTCTGGGTCTCTGGGTAATATTCATACTGGCTATCCTTGCACTCTGGATGATTGCCAGTGCAGGTATGTTGTTAAAGCGTGTGGTAAAAGGGCGCCATGCTGTTCCTGAAGGATTTTACAGCCGTATGGCGATCGGGATTATTTCTCTTGTACTGGCAATTCTCCTTTTTATGAGTCCTGCTGGTATCCTGGGATTACTGGTTTTACTGCTTGGTACCATCACTGTACTGCTGGGAATCATGTTATGCATCAACGGATTACGGTTGAGAAAGGCGATGAAACAAATCTCCCCCGTATGAAAAGGCAGTCCGGGGGGAAGTCTTGTCAGATACATTCACATACTTACTCTTCCTCATGCAGCAGGGTGCCATCAGCGTCCTTGAGAATCTCTCTCGCATCTACCAACCAGTCAGGGCCCCCCGCTCTCTTCACCCTCCCGCCTCCGCCACGCCTGCCCCCGGCTGCCCCTTCTCGCGGAACATGACCAGCCCCTGTGTTTCATTACGAGTGGGTAAGGCCATGCCGAAAATTTTCTGGCGGGACTTCACCTAAAAAATTTCTAACTGGTTTCTCTAAAAAAAGTTGAGCAAATCTTTGTAAAAAAATTTCCCATAACTCCCTTCTCTCAGCACTCCTCAACCCCCTCCATCCGGTCACGTCACGGCCTCCGTCCCCTCAAAAAGGCAAAACAAAGCCCAAAACGCCCCCCCGTTCAGGTGAAGAACACCCCCTGTTTGATTGAAAACTCCTGGAGGAATTGCAAGAAGATGGGGTCCGGAAGGATGCGTGAAATTCACGTCAGTGGACGAGGTGAGAGTTATTCGTTCCGAGCCCTAAAAAGGGGGTTCTTTTCCCTTTGACCGTGCTACCGATCCAGACCAAAAAGGGGGCTGCTGTAAGCCCGCTAAATTGCAGGGTCGAAATCCCCGTAAATCAACCCAAAGGGGAAAATACTCATTTTAATGCATATTTTTTTCGAGCGTGGACCCAATTTCCCCCTCGCCAAAAAATGTCTTCGTCCGTTTGCCAAAAGGAGCGTTTTACGGGCTTATTTGGGATACGGTCATGTCTTCACCTGCATCGCATATCCCAAAGCCTGTCCTCCGGGCACCTGGCCAGACTAGGTACCCCACCCGCGATCAATCGCAATTGAATACCTGTGTTCTTCGACTGATGACTAAAAAAATTGAGCCGGTTTTGTAACGCGACCCAAATATTCATGTGTCCAAAAGGCATTTATGACACAAATCATGTTTTAAAAACAGCATATCCTGATCTCCCGCATACATCTTATGTGAAATATACAAATTGCGGATGTCTGTCTCATGAATGGTTAACCCGGACGTTGATTGAGCGGAAATGAAAAAGAGGTAATAACCCTTGTGGAACAGATTTGCATTCAAAAGAAAAATACATGACAACGATCTGTATACCTGTCGGATTAATGCCGACCCCCTCCGGGATGAACTCTACAGCGGGGACCAGCTGGCCCTGCATGCAAAGGAGACCGCCTGCTCGTACAGGATAGATACCCGGAAAGGGCAGGATCGCCTCCTTCCACGACTCGCCGATAACGAAAAGGTCCTCTTAGAAACTCACGCACTGTTAAACGCCGCCAGCGAGGCGGACCGGCGGATTGCGCCTGCAGGCGAATGGCTTCTGGATAATTTCTACCTTATTGAAGAACAGATACGGACTGCCCGTCGCCATCTCCCGGAAGAGTACAGCAAAGAACTTCCCCATCTGGCAAACGGGCCGCTTGAAGGATTTCCCCGGGTGTACCATATCGCCTGGGAATTAATTGCTCATAGCGACGGGAGGGTTGATACCGGGAGCCTCTATGGTTTTATCAGTGCATACCAGAGTGTCAATCCCCTGCTGCTCGGAGAACTCTGGGCCATCCCCATCATGTTCCGGCTCGCTTTGATAGAGAACCTGCGCAGGATGGCAGATATTATCTCCGCAAACAGGCGTGACCGCAACTCTGCAGGCCATTGGGTTGAGCAGATGACAGACGTTGCCAGAAAAGACTCCAGGAACCTGATCCTGGTTATCGCAGATATGGCACGGTCAGATCCCTCCCTGACCAGTGCTTTTGTTGCGGAAATGGCCCGGCAGTTGCAGGGCCGGTCCGGGGCACTCTTACTCCCCCTCACCTGGATAGAACAGAGACTTTCTGATAGAAACCAGACGATTGAGCAGATGATCAATGCAGAGACACAGGCCCAGGCTGCGGATCAGGTCTCTTTCGGGAACAGCATAACCAGCCTTCGTCTCCTTGATACAATGGACTGGCGTGAGTTTGTTGAGCGTCTGAGTCTTGTCGAGCACATCCTGAAAAATGATCCTGCCGGTGAATATGCAGCCATGGACTTTGAAACCCGCGACCGGTACCGGCATGAGGTTGAGGAGATAGCAAAAAAGGGAGGTTTCCTTGAAAGCGATGTTGCAGAAAAAGCAGTGGAACTTGCCCGCGAGAGCCACGACACGAATGACAGGACCGGCCGGGCATCCCATGCAGGATATTACCTGACAGACAACGGAAGAGACGTTCTTTTAAAAGCACTCTCATTTCATCCTTCTGTGATGGATCGGATCAGGAGACCGGGCTCTACCCCTCTCCTTATCCTGTATTTCTGCGGGATCCTGGCAATTACGCTCATCGTGGCTTTTTTTGGGTATACCCGCCTCTCCGCCTGCGGCTGGTTCGCTCTGCCCCTCCTGGTACTTCTCCTGTTTCCGGCCAGCCAGGGTGCAATAACCGTTGTTAACTGGGCAGTCACGCTTCTGCGCACTCCTGACCTGCTCCCGAAGATGGATTATTCAAAAGGGATACCCGGGGACCGAAAAACCATCGTTGTCATCCCGACCGTCCTCTCAGGACCTGAAGATGTTTCAGGACTCCTGGACTCACTTGAGATCCGGTACCTGGCAAACCGGGACGATAACCTGCTCTTTGCCTTGTTAACGGATCTTAAAAACGCACATTTTCCTGATCTGCCGGGAGATGCGGAGATCGTCGATCTGCTTGCAGCCGGAATTGGTGATCTGAACAAGAGATACCGGAGCGGGAAGCAGGATACCTTCTTCCTCATGCACCGGTCCCGGACCTGGAATGCGGGTGAACGGGTCTGGATGGGGCATGAGCGGAAACGGGGGATCCTCGACGCATTCAGTACCCTCCTGTCTGGTAAAGATACGCATAAGTTCTCCCGTACCGTTGGCAACCAGGAGGCCCTGGCCGGTATCCGGTATGTGATAACCCTTGATACCGACACCCAGCTCCCGCGGAATAGTGCGAGAAGACTTATCGGTACGATTGCTCACCCCCTCAACCGGCCCGTAGCAGATCCCAAAACCCCGGTGATCAGGGAAGGGTATGGCATTCTCCAGCCCCGTGTTGCGCTCTCTTTGTCAGAATCCGGCCTTTCATATTTTGCCTCACTATTCGGGGGTGAGCAGGGTATCGATCCCTACACCCGGGCAGTATCCGATGTGTACCAGGATGCTTTTCATGAAGGGTCATTTATCGGGAAAGGGATCTATGATCTCGAAGCCTTCTCGCGATCCGTCAAGGGGCAGTTCCCGGAAAACCTCATCTTAAGCCATGATCTCCTGGAAGGATGTTATGCCAGGACCGGTCTTGTCAGTGATGTACAGGTCTTTGAGGAGTATCCGGCCAGTTACCTGGCTGACAGCAAACGAAGGCACCGGTGGATCCGGGGCGACTGGCAGATAGCACCATGGTTGTTTTCATCCATCCCGGATAACTCTTCAAAAAAGCAGAGAAATCCGCTCTCACTCCTCTCGCGATGGAAGATTTTTGACAACCTGAGACGGAGTCTTGTTGCGCCTGCGACTTTTCTCCTCCTCATTATCGCATGGACCTGCTTTGCAGATCCTTCCTTCTGGACGGCCGGTATCGTATCGCTGTACCTGGTACCACCGGTAATTATCACCGGTTGGAAACTGATAAAAAAGCCCGCAGAACAGACCTGGATGCTGCATCTCTATGATATGCCCCAGGTTATCATGGGCCAGCTGGCAGTACCCTTAGTAACCCTCGCCGTCCTCCCGTATGAAGCATATATCTCCCTTGATGCAATCCTTCGGTCCTGCTGGCGGATGGTCATTTCTCATCGTAATCTTCTGGAATGGACTACCCACAAAGAGGCCGGGCGAACGGGGACCTCCAGCCTTCCCGGAACCTGCCGGGTTATGTGGCCGGGACCGGTAACGGGGGCTGCATTGCTCCTGGGAATGGCTCTCACGTTCCCCTCAGCAAATCCAGATATCGCCGTGTTTGCTCTTGCATGGACCCTTTCCCCGGCCCTCGCATGGGGGATCAGCCAGCCCCTGCAAACCCGGGCTGCCAGTCTGACCCCCGGGCAGGAACGTTTTTTACGGGGTATCGCGAGACGGACCTGGCGTTTCTTTGAGACCTTTGTCACGGCTGAAGATCATTATCTTCCCCCGGACAACTACCAGGAGCAGCCGGTTTTAGCGGTTGCCCACTGCACCTCCCCGACCGATATCGGGCTCTCCCTTCTCGCAAGCCTTACCGCGTACGACTTTGGGTATATTCCGGTGACGGAACTGGTCGGCAGGACTGAGAAGACCCTGGCCACCATGGGGCAGCTCAAGAGATTCCGGGGTCATTTTTACAACTGGTATGATACCATCACCTTAGACCCGCTCCTCCCGCGGTATATCTCCACGGTCGACAGCGGCAACCTTGTCGGCAACCTGCTTGTATTGAGGCAGGGACTGGAAGAAATCCCTTCGTACCCGGTCCTTCCGAAGAGATGTGGAGACGGTTTATCGGACACGCTCACCCTCCTCTCCGGTGCTATCGATGCTGCCACAGAAAAGAATAAGGGTGTGGTGCCAGAATCTGTCCGGTCAAAGATTGCAGAAATGAACGACGGTGCAGCCCGGATGCCCGGCCCGACTGTCGAAGCCCTGAACCATCTCGCGTCACTTAACGGGATTGCATCTGAAGTACTGGATGCACTCAAAAACCACCCGGATGAAGAAGTCCGGTGGTGGGCTGCAGCGGCAAAACGACAGACCGGGACAATGGTTCAGGATTTTACAACGTTTATTTCCTGGGAATCCGCCGGCAGTCCCCCTGACACGCTCCGCAATGAGGTTCCGGAGGATCTGGTACCGTACCTCTCCCTTGTCTGCACAAAGTTAGAGACGCTGAACAGTCAGGTCCCGACACTCCGGGATGTCGCAGACATACGGCAGGATCTTCATACCCGGATCGGTCCTCTGCGGGAATGGCTTGATAATCCCCGCGATACGAACGGTGTCCCCGGCCCGGGACATCACTGGCTGGTCCGGACTCTTGAGGAGATGAGAATCTCATGCGAGCGGGCAGAAGAACTCATCCTCTCGGTATCGCTCCTTGCAGACCAGTGCAGTGCATATTCCGAAATCGAGTATGAATTCCTGTATGACCGGGCGAGTAATCTCCTCGCAATCGGCTATAATGCAACGGATCTCCGGCGGGATGCCAGTTTTTATGACCTGCTGGCATCCGAGGCACGGCTCACAAGTTTTATCGGCATTGCGCAGGGTCAGCTTCCGCAGGAGCACTGGTTCGCGCTCGGGCGTCTGCTCACAACGATCGGAAACGGGAAGCCCACCCTGATCTCATGGAGCGGATCGATGTTCGAATACTTAATGCCACTCCTCGTGATGCCGACGTTTGAGAATACCCTTCTCGACCGCACGTATCGTGCAGTAGTGGCACGACAGGCAGAGTACGGCCGCAGCCGGGGTGTTCCCTGGGGAATATCAGAATCCGGGTATAATATCACCGATACAAACCTGAACTACCAGTACCGGGCATTCGGTGTTCCGGGCCTTGGATTCAAGCTTGGACTTGCCGGGGACCTCGTCGTTGCTCCGTATGCTGCGGTGATGGGACTGATGGTTAGCCCGGCTTTAGCCTGTATAAACCTCGAGCAGATGGAATCGCTTGGGTATGCAGGGGGGTATGGATTTTATGAAGCTGTTGATTTCACCCCGTCCCGGGTGCCTCCGGGCCAGAAACACTCGGTAGTACAGTCATTCATGGCACATCACCAGGGAATGGCCCTGCTCTCGCTCGCGTATGTACTGTTAAATCGTCCTATGCAGAGGAGATTTGAATCTGATCCCAGCCTCCAGGCAAACATGCTGCTGCTCCAGGAGAAGATGCCCCGGAACACCCCGTTCTATCCGCATACCGGCGAGGTCCTGGGAGTCCACAAAAAAACCGGAGACCAGGAATCCTTAATGCGCATCTTTAAGACCGCAAATACTCCCCGGCCCGAGGTGCATCTCCTCTCGAACGGCAGGTACCATGTCATGGTAAGCAACAGCGGATCCGGGTACAGCAGGTGGAACGATCTTGCCGTGACCCGGTGGCGGGAGGACCCGACGGCAGACGGGTGCGGGACGTTCTGTTATATCAGGGATCTCGCGAGCGGTGAGTACTGGTCGAACGGGTACCAGCCCACCAGAAAGAAACCTGATACCTACCAGATGGTCTTTAAGCAGGCCCGTGCTGAATTATGGCGAAGGGACCGGAATTTTGATACCCGCACTGAGATTATTGTCTCTCCTGAAGACGATGTGGAACTGCGAAGGATCCTGGTGACAAACCGGTCATGGACAAAACGGACCATTGAGTTTACCAGCTATGCAGAAGTGGTGCTGTCACCCCAGTCTTCGGATGAAACCCACCCGGCCTTTGGCAACCTGTTTGTCCAGACCGAACTGGTAAAAGAGAAAAATGCAATCCTTGCAACGAGAAGACCACGATCAGAGGGTGAACAACCCCCCTGGATGATGCACCTGATGACCGTTCATGGCACCGAGGTAAGAAATGTCTCATTTGAGACAGACCGGTCAAAATTTATCGGGCGTGAAAATTCACTCTCACGGCCGGTTGCCATGATCGATTCTTCAACGCTTTCCAATACTGCGGGTTCCGTTCTTGACCCGATCGTTGCTATCCGGTGTACCATTACTTTAGATCCGCAGGAGACCGCGGGCGTGAATATCTTTACCGGCGTCAGTGAGAGCCGTGATGGATCCGTTGCCTTAATCGAGAAATACTATGACCAGTACATCGCGGACCGGGTATCAGAGCTTGCCTGGACGCATGCCCAGGTTATGCTCAGGCAACTCAACGCGACCGAGCGGGATGCACAGCTCTTTGGGAACCTCGCGTCCTCCGTCATCTATGCAAATCCCTCCCGGCGGGCAGGCCAGAATATACTTCTGCAGAACAGCCGGGGCCAGTCAGGTCTCTGGGGGTATGGGATCTCAGGAGACCTCCCGATAGTGCTGGTGAGGATACAGAGCAGGAACCGGATCAGTCTTATCAAAGAGATGGTGCAGGCTCATGCATACTGGCGGATGAAGGGGCTGTTGGTCGATCTGGTTATCTGGAATGAGGACCAGTCAGGATACCGGCAGGAACTGCATGATGAGATCATGCGCCAGATGCCCCAGGGTGCTGCTTCACTGTTATTAAACCGGAAAGGAGGGATTTTTATCCGGCGTTTTGAACAGATGTCTGATGAGGACCGTATCCTCATCCAGACCGTGGCAAGGGTGATTATTTCAGACCGCTGGGGTACGCTTTCCGAGCAGATGGAACGGGCAGGCTGGCATGATATTGCCATCCCGCCCCTGCTGCTCCCTTCCCGGAGATTGCATCCTGAACCGGAGGCCGGTCCCGTGAGGACGGGTAAAGGACTTCTCTGTTTCAATGGCACCGGGGGATTTTCCCCGGATGGCAGGGAGTATGTCATCATCACGGGAAAAGGGAGCGTAACTCCCGCACCCTGGGTGAACGTGCTGGCAAACGAGAACTTCGGGACGGTGGTATCAGAAAATGGCAGTGCCTATACCTGGAGTGAGAATGCTCATGAGTTCAGGCTGACGCCCTGGATGAACGATCCGATCCTGGATCTCTCGGGTGAGGCCCTGTATATCCGGGATGAAGAGACCGGCAGGTTCTGGTCTCCTTCAGCATTTCCGGTTCGGGGGGCAAACCAGTACGTGACCCGGCATGGGTTTGGGTATTCTGTCTTTGAGTATTGCGAGCAGGGGATAAGCACCGAACTGACCGTATTTGTTTCCATCGACTCTCCGGTGAAATTTATCTCTCTCCGGATCAGGAACCGATCGGGTCGCCGCAGGCTCCTGTCGGTCACCGGATATGCAGAATGGGTGCTCGGCGAGCTCCGATCGAAATCCCTGTTGCATGTGATCACGGAAATTGATCAGATCACCGGAGCAGTTTTTGCTAAAAATCCCTATAATAATGAATTTCCCGGAAGAGTAGCGTTTCTTGATTCCAATATCCTGAACCGGACCGTGACCGGTAACCGGTATGAGTTTATCGGACGGAACGGGTCGCTTGACAAACCTGCAGCAATGAACCATATCAGGCTCTCAAATAAAGTCGGAGCCGGTCTTGACCCATGTGCTGCGATGCAGATCGTCTGTGAACTTACTGACGGGGAAGAACGTGAGATTATCTTTACCCTGGGTGTCGGACGGGATAGTGATGATGCAAGAAAGCTTGTCTTACAAAACCGGGGAGTAGGACCAGCACGTACAGCACTCACCGCAGTGAAGGAATACTGGAGCCGGACGCTTGGCGCCGTGCAGATTACCACTCCTGACCCGTCTGTGGATCTGCTCGTCAATGGCTGGTTTTTGTACCAGACCATCGCCTCGCGGCTCTGGGCACGGTCAGGATTTTACCAGTCAGGAGGGGCATTCGGGTTCCGGGACCAGCTGCAGGATGTGATGGCACTTATCCACACCCGGCCTGAACTGACGAGAAAACAACTTCTTCTCTGTGCAGGACACCAGTTTGGTGAGGGGGATGTCCAGCACTGGTGGCATCCGCCAGTGAACCGGGGGGTAAGGACCCACTGCTCTGACGACTCCTTATGGCTCCCGTTTGCTACCAGCAGATACGTGTCCGGCACCCGCGATACCGGGGTCCTGGACGAGGAGATTTTGTTTATCGAAGGGCGAAAGGTACTCCCCGAGGAAGACTCGTACTATGATCTGCCACACCCGTCAGCAACTTCCGGTACCCTGTACGAGCACTGCACCCGGGCGATACGGTCCGGGCTGAAGTTCGGAACCCATGGTCTTCCGCTGATGGGGACCGGCGACTGGAACGACGGGATGAATCTTGTCGGTGCAGCGGGGAAGGGAGAGAGTGTTTGGCTTGGATTTTTCCTCTTTGACCTTCTTTTGCGGTTTTCAGAGATCGCAGAGCTCCACCGTGATCCCCCGTTTGCAGAATTCTGCAGGGTGAACGCTGAGCGGATACGGGAAAACCTGGAGAGAGACGGGTGGGACGGGGAATGGTACCGTCGTGCTTATTTTGATTCCGGTGAACCACTGGGATCGTTGCAAAACCCTGAATGCAGGATAGATTCGGTTGCCCAGAGCTGGGCGGTCTTATCCGGTGCTGCTTCCGGCGAGCGGGCAAAAACTGCAATGGAATCGGTGAAAAAGCATCTCATCTTACAAAAAGACCAGCTGATGCCCCTCCTTACCCCGCCGTTTGACACCAGTCCGATAAATCCCGGGTATATCAAAGGATATGTTCCCGGGGTCCGGGAGAACGGGGGGCATTATTCCCATGCTGCTGTCTGGGTTGTGATGGCTTTTGCAGCTCTTGGGGATCACGAGCAGGCGTGGGACCTGTTGCCGTTCTTAAGTCCGATTCACCACAGCAGAACCCCTGAGGATGTCAGGACTTACCGGGTCGAACCGTATGCGGTCGCGTCTGATATCTATGCTGCCCCGCCCCATACCGGACGGGGTGGCTGGACCTGGTATACGGGGTCGGCAGGATGGATGTATACGCTCATCCTCGAATCGCTCCTCGGGGTCCGGCTTTCCGGAGATCAACTGACATTTGATCCCTGTATCCCGATGATGTGGAGATTATACCAGATTGATTACCGGTACCGGTCCGCAACATATCATATCGTAGTGCAGAATTCCGGTACGGGATCCGGTGTCAGGTCCATTCTCGTTGACGGGACTGATCAGGCTGATAAGAGTATTCATCTCGTGGATGATTCAGGAGATCATCAGGTCGTGGTGGAACTTGGGGTGTGAAGAGGAATTATTCCGGGGATTTTTTTGTATTGTAGAAATCTTTTTAGAAATATCTGACGCTCTTGGGAGCACGCAAACGTGCCCCCGCACGCTCGTGGCATCCCCAATAAGGTTGACAACGTATTACCTGTAACCGATTTCGTCCTATCCCAATGCGCCCGTCCCCCTCGGGGGACTGGTGGCGCAAGAGGGGGGAATAATATCTTTTAAAAAAGGATTTCTACAGAGCAGATTTTTTATACTTTTGATTAATCCGGGGGAAGAAAAAATGTTAACCGGAACTATTTTTCATGTAGCTCCCTGATGCCTGTACCGGCCATGGACCCGCCGGCGCCGGACAGCACCCGGCCACGCTGGATAGACAAAAATCAGTTGGTGCACTTAGGCAATGCAGGAATACAAAATGTGGTGCAGCGTCAATGATTCAAAACGTGTATAAAAACCATTAACCATCCAGCGCACTTGTAAGAGAGTGGTGATACTCTTGGAAAGAATATCCGTCAAATCCCGAATTCTGCGCTCTGTGGGATATGATGACAGCACAAAAATTCTGGAGATAGAATTTTACTCATGACTTGTTTACCAGTATTCGGGAGTCCCTCCAAAAGTCTACGCGGATCTCATGCATTCCGGCGGGATTGGAAAATACTATTCCGAGAAGGTCCGGCCCAAATTTCAGGCAAAACCGGTTGTCACATAAATCCCATCTCCGGGAATTCCTGCACGATGGCCTCGGATCCTGATGAAAAAAATTGTGCGGACTTGCCGGAAAATTTCCCTAAAAAATTTTGAATTATTTTTTCTATCGCGATGCATTCACCATTGAAATTTTGTAACTATCCAGATCTCCATTTTTTCCTTGGCGTTATGAGCCCGGTTCTCTGAAATACGCGAGCAAACCGGCAGATCGATATACTAGGAGAGCATTTTATTGATCAATCAAGATGACAATAAACTGCGATTCAATACGAAACAAATGCGCCAGTAATCCTGATGCAATCGTAGTACTCATCGAAGAATACGAAGAAACAATAGCCGATGAGAAGGTCAGAAACACAATACTCGAGGAACAGATCCGGAAACTGAAGGAACAGAATAAGATACTTGAAGAGAAGAATCGGGAGTTGGAGGCGCAATTCAAACAGAACAGTACGAACAGTAGCAAACCGCCATCGACTGATGTTTTCATATGCCCTAAAAGTCAGCGCAAGAAAGGCATGCGCCCCGTGGGTGGACAGATAGTACATCCGGGGCGCACACTGGAACCTGTTGAGAATCCCGATAAGAAAGTTCCCCATAAAGTAAAGACCTGTGAGGGATGCGGGGCATCACTGGAAGACGTACCGGTGATCGATTCAGAACGGCGGCAAGTTTTCGATATCCCTCCGCAAAAAGTAGTTGTCACAGAACATCAGGCAGAACATAAACAGTGCCCACAGTGCGGGTGTCATAATCTAGGGAAATTCCCGTATGGCGTGGAGTATCCAGTACAATATGGTCAGGAATTAAAAGCTCTGATGGTATATCTCAGTGTTTTCCAGTTAATCCCGTATGAACGGATCTGTGAATTTTTCTCTGACGTATTCGGGTTCTCCTTTAGCAAGGCGACGATAGCCAGAGCATTGAAGAACTGCAATGATAACCTTGCAGACTATGACAAATTCGTGAAACAAGCCCTTAGTAGAGCACTGGTATTGCATGTTGATGAAACGGGATTCAGAGTGACCGGTAAACGGCGATGGTTGCATGTGGCAAGCACTGCACTTCTTACGTGGTATGGGCACCATAAAAACCGCGGAAAAAGTGGAACCGATGCGCTGCAGATATTGCCGGACTTCAAGGGTACTATGGTTCACGATTTCTGGAAGACATATTTCCAGTATGATTGTCTTCATGCACTCTGCAACGTCCATCTTATTCGAGAATTGACGGGGATTACAGAAAATTTTGGGCAGATCT
>JAUSBW010000197.1 GCA_030651815.1 Methanoregula sp. | reverse complement strand
AAATTATGAAGAAATTAGAATCGGCACTTACCATTATTAATGATATGAGGATCAAAGATTTGAATGGTTACCAGTATAAATTCATACTTCTCTAATTTAAGTTGCCGCTAAAATTAAAAATACCGAAACTCATGTATAATTTACAATTATTCAATCCCCACACAACGGATAAAATATCCCTGCAGTTAAGCACGATTATCAATGACCGATTCATACAAAGCAAGGACCTTTCCCACCGTATCTTCCCACGAATATTCCTGCTCAATCCTCTTCCGTCCTCGTTGCCCCATCTTTTCTGCCAGAAACGTATCCTCAAGTATCGTGAGTATCGCATCGGATAGCAACGTTGGTTCTTTTGAAGGAACAACTAAGCCTGCACCATCAATAATACTCACAAGATGAGGAAGATTGGTCGTTACAACCGGAATCCCGCATGCCATCGCTTCAAGGATCGTCCTTGGCACTCCCTCCATGAGGCTTGGTAATACAAATACGTCAGAATTCTTGTATATTCCGGGAAGTTTTTCATTATCCAGATAATCAATGAATGTCACTGATGATTGAAGATTCAGTTTTTTGATTCTCTCTTCAATTGCCGGTTTTTCCGGGCCCACCCCGACAAGGACCAGATGCGTACCGGGACTTTTTATTGAAACCTGGGAAAATGCTTCAATGAGATATTCCACACCTTTTCCTGTGACAAATCGCCCCACCCAGAGGATCTGTTTTTTGCCAGTCGTTTTTTCAGAAACGCGGGGAGTGAAAAGAGTGGTGTCAACGCCGTTATGAATAACCGATATTTTCTTCGAATCGATACCCAGTTTCACAATATTTTCTTTCTCAATCGGGGTATAACAGATGATGTGGTCTGCTATATGAAACGTCACCCTTGAAAACGTGTGTTTATACAGGGTATTCAACCACGCCGGTGCACTGGCAGATATCAGTCCGTGATTGGTAATTATCAGGGGAGCAGAATGAAAAAGTCGTGCAAGGGCACAGACATTTGTTGAGAAAAACAAGTGGGAATGTGCGTGAATGATCTCAACTGCTCTTTTTCTCTTCAGTATTTCCAGAATTAATCCGGGTGCAAATGAATTCCCGCATATCGTGAAATAACTGGGAAAGCGTACAACCCGGTACCCATTGATTAATTCGTTGTCCGTCAATTTGTTCTGATTCAGCGTGAGGACCGTTACCTCATGACCCCGTCGCGCCTGGGAAGTGGACATCTGGTGCGCATGAATCCCGATTCCCCCCACAACTGCGGGATACAGATCACTGACAACGCGAAGGATCTTCATGGCACATCACAGGTAGGGGAAATATCAGAGCAGGTTAATACATTGGCGTTAAAAAACGCCCATTTCAGATTCTTCTCGTTTAAGCTATCCCGGTGGATAAACTGGATCTTTGGTCCCTGCGGAATGTTCCAGGGATACGAAGAAGACAGGTTGTCAGGAATAATGATCTTCTTTGTATCCATTTCGTTTTGTGCCCATACAAGATTAATGCCAATGGCACCGGCACCCACGGTAACAAGAACGGTCTTATCGTTGAATGATTCTGATACGTTTTCTATGGTAATCACCTGTTAACTTGAGTCCTGGGCTCCGGCAAGAGAGATTTTGCGTCGCATTTGCGACGCATTATTTAAAGACATACGAGATCCCTCTGTCAACTCCCTTCCGGTGTATCCTGTTTTTAGTGCCGATACAATTTGTCTGCCAGAGGTTTTCGTAATAATCCTCACCTTTCCACCGACAGTATTCGGCAGCAAGGTGATAGACATAATCAAATGTATTTTTTCAAAAATTCTTTCAATCTGGCGGAAATTCCGGACATCTGCACTGGGGTAGTTGTCGCGCTCGTTGTTCAGAAGATCGACAGCCAACACATCATGCTCGCAAGACTGTAATTCACAAATAAGAAATGGGGCTTTTACCCGCTCGTGTACTGATACAAGATCCTGTCGGAATTTAAGGGTATTAGGCATCGCGTTTCTTCTTTCTGCATACGAGATCCCGATCGGACCATACATCACCGAAACTGAAAGATTGTTGAGGAAGTTGTACAGTTCGGTCTCCAGTCTACGGTTTTTAGCCGCTTCCGTAGCCAAATTCTGCGTAATTGTCTCGAAAAGTGTGACAAGAGAATCTGTAGCCTCGCCAAGCTCTATCGTAGCAGACATGCAGCCTTTTTCTGCAGCAATGTGCTCAAATGTCCAGAGAAGTGAGGTTTTCCCGACACCCCACACACCAAGTACTGCAAGATTTTTCGGATTGCCATCGATAGTATCAGAAAGGTACCGGGAAAACTCAGCAATCTGCCCGCTCCTTCCGGCAAATTTATCCGGGGGAACCGGGTGTTCAGCGCTATAGGGATTTATTGCCATGTATCCCTCGCATTTCGGATAAGCGCTTCAAAATTAAGATAATTAAGATAATTAAACCTAACTTTAATTTGGTTAATTTCCATAATTTTCGCCACTCCTGCTGCAATATCTGTTGCCACATGTAAATTTATTTTCTGGAGATGTATGTCAAAAATTTGATTGTGTCAAATAATCGGCTAAGATCCCAACCTCTGGCGGATTTTCTCATAGCAGGCTGGGTCATAACCCCATGAACGCAATAAAATAACCTCAAATTGTGGATATTTTCTTCTGGAGTTTATAAGCAACCGCCTCAGTTTCTAGTTGTGACCCAGCCTGATAGGATCCCCTTCTCCTCGTACTGTGCGATAAGTTCACTCTTTTTTAGTTCACAGTCGACCAGATCATCGAACTGCTGGCGGGAGAGACTGATTTGTTCTGATTCAACGTGAGGACCGTTACCTCATGACCCCGTCGCGCCTGGGAAGTGGACATCTGGTGCGCATGAATCCCGATTCCCCCCACAACTGCGGGATACAGATCACTGACAACGCGAAGGATCTTCATGGCACATCACAGGCAGGGGAAATATCAGAGCAGGTTAATACATTGACGTTATAAAACGCCCATTTCAGATTCTCATCGTTTAAGCTATCCCGGTGGATAAACTGGATCTTTGGTCCTTGCGGAATGTTCCAGGGATACGAAGAAGACCGGTTGTCAGGAATAATGATCTTCTTTATATCCATTTCGTTTTGTGCCCATACAAGATTAATGCCAATGGCACCGGCACCCACGGTAACAAGAACGGTCTTATCGTTGAATGATTCTGATACGTTTTCCATGGTAATCACCTGTTACTGAGAATCCCTATACCTGCAACGAGAATCATAATCTGCCATTCATTAAAGGACTCCGAAAGAAATTCATGAGATGGGTAATGAGAGGATGACCGTCCGGTTATCGCTCTCGTCCTTACGGGTACACCTACTCCAGTCTGCGGATGCAATGGGAATAATTCGCCAGAAAATACTCTTCAAGAAGTTCACGCAACCGGGGAAGTGATGTGCCGGTCCGGATCTCGAAAAATTCCAGACACAGTTCCAGGAAATCCTCCGCTGCCAGAATGAGCTCCCGAACCGAATCAGGATCGTACTTCATGTAATGTACACGTCCGGCAGTATCGACCCCGTATCTGGAGGGAATATAATAACTTTCTAGTCTGGTCATGAAAACAAGGCTTCGTTGGAATTTGCTCTTCAGATCTCCGGAAACCGGGATTACGGAAGAATTGAAAAGGTCCGATGCATGATGATCCCGTGCAATCATGATTCCAGAGAGTGCCAGGCACCCCTTGGCACATTTCTCACATACCTGCTGGGAATGAAAGATCGCAACCGGATATAACTCTTGGTTGAGTGCCAGACCTATAGTATCCCGGTCACAGAACGCATCAAGAAAATACCGGATAGCCCGCGCTTCATCAAGATCCGACATGGTATCCTATCGTTGCGCCATCCATGACAATCGGATGAACATTTCTTAACGTACCGGGTAATTGCATCAGGATATCCCTGCCAAAAATAAGCCGGTTATGTTGCACAATTTCATAGACAATCGGGGAAGCAACCGCCAGATCCTCATGATCCAGGATAATGATATCGACCGGTCTCCCGATCTTTCCCAGGAGGGCATACCGGATATTGGAAATTTTTTGGATATAAGCGTTGGGATTCCTTTTCACGACAACGGCAATGTCATAATCGCTCGATGCACCGAAATTTCCTTGTGCCACGCTGCCAAAAAGGTATATCGCTTCGACACCCTCCAGTTCGTAAAGAATACTGGCTTTGATATATTCAAGATCGAGAAAGAGTGTCTGGTTCAATATCCATCCCCGGATTGTATCTACCGAAATGTACGGTTTCATTTTATATATAGTATTACTGGTTGACACTCCCACGACTAAAGTCGAGGGATTCTCACTTCATCGACCAGAACTTACTCCGGCGGTCGATGCCGGAACAGAGGATCTAATTTCCATGAGCGCAAATTCGGGTGTGCCCCACCCTACTGATCCGGTTGAAGT
>JAUSBW010000196.1 GCA_030651815.1 Methanoregula sp. | reverse complement strand
ACTCGACAATTACTATGATCTTATCACCGGTATTTAAACTGCTAGCCCCGGGGCGTGAAAGTAATTGACTAAGGGGTTCGATTCATCCCGCGACTAAAGTCACGGGTTTTTTCGACCCCTTAACCCATGATCATAAAATTCCTGCTTGATTCTGTTACCACGATTCCCCAACAGTTATACAAAGACCAAATGTCCCGGGCATGCGAAGAGATGGCTGCAATCGATCAGAAGGACACGCCGTTTCTTGCGCTTGCCCTGCACCTTGAATGCCCCCTCTGGTCGGATGATACGCATCTGAAGCGGCAGACTCTTGTTCCCTGTTACACGACTGCTGAAATCTCCAGGCTGCTTGATAAAAAAGATTGTTGACCATTGAAGATTGTGCAGTACATCAGGAATCGATCGATTCAGACCCCCGATCCGTGAGTCCACGGATCACACCCGGCTCGTGTCCGATGGCCTATGGTTCTGACAATCTCCTGGCTTATTCGATATTATTATCCGGTGTTAATATTTTGCTGACAAGATGATATCCCGTTATCCGCATTCCAGCCGCTTTTAGCCCGTGTGAATGACCTACAATAGGGGGTAGAATTATACCCTGCTGCCGGGGCTTTGGTTGGCATCAGGACGGGTCGTTTCCTCCCGGATTCTGGCAAACCGGCTGTAAATATGGGGATTTTTGTTCCGGGATCCAATCCGGGCGATTTCAGGGGTTTTCCGGATCGGCTGGATCGGGAACGGGGGCTGAAATGAGGTGATATGGGATGCACAACAGCCCGGATCGCAATTAATACCACCACATGCCTCATTAACAGGTACGGACATACAGGTTGATAGGAGCAAAAAATGTATGCGGGATCTCATCACCACTGCTGAAATCTGGAAGGAGGGGGGTATGTACACATCGTATTGCGCTGAACTCGATATGGCAAGCTGCGGTCACACGCCGGAGGAAGCGCGTAAGAATTTAGAGGAAGTCATCACGATCCAGTTAGAAGAGACAGCAAAGCTGGGAACTCTTGATGATCTGCTCAGAGAATCCGGGTATTCCCGTCACGGGGATATTATTAAGACCGGCAAAAAAATCGTATGCTTTGAAGAGATCACGATTCCGATTTCTGTAATGTAATTCCTATAAAAGATCTACCTGTCGCGAACAGTAATGATATTTTTTGGTCCTTTTTTTAAAACCTGCCACACGTGATTCCCGATGAAAAAAATATCCCCCACTGATTGGAAAACTCAAAGTCAGGATATTTGAAAAAAAGGATGCACGTTCGTCCGCCAGAGCGGGGTACCCATGGGCTGGACCTTTCCAGGTATCCAGATGACTCTGGCACATCACGACCACACGACCCTTTGATGCAATGTCTGTATTACTTTCCCAGATGGTCATGGTTGGATAATTACTCCGGGTAATCGGACAAATATATAAGATACGCCAGTCCTATATTATCAATTATACTATACGAGGAGCGTGGTGAGATCCGTGACCGTATCGATCAATATTAACCCGGAACTGGCACAACGCCTGAATATGCTGGTGGAGCAAAAATGTTATGCAAATCAGGAAGAGGCACTGGAAGATGCGGTCCGGTTTTTGATCGCCGTAAAAGGAAAACTCTACGCCAGAGATGAAATACGGGCCGTGCTTTCCCGGTACATTTCCCTTCCCACTGACGAGATCTTGGCGGATGTTAAAACCGAAGAAGAATTATGACATCGGTCTACATCGAAACCAGTGCTCTTTTCAGAGCGTATACACGAGAGCCTGGATCAGATGTAATGGATGAGGTGTTCTCCCGGATGGAGTCACACCAGATCAATGGTATTATCTCTCCGTTGAGCATCCCGGAAATTCTGCGAGGGATTATCAAACGAAAAAATCTTCAGGAACTATCTGAAGAAGAAGCCCAGAAGGTGATAGATTCTATTTTACTGGATATCAATACACGAATTGCTAATGAGGAAATTCTTATCTCTGCATTCGATGAAAAATGCCTCCCGGAAGTCGATCAGTTGATTAGGTATTCAAACTTCTATGTGATAGATGCACTTCAGATAATTACCGCATGTCATTGTAAACCGGACATTTTTCTTCATGCCGATAACCATTTTTCGGTCCCTGCTGTTGAAATCAGGATTCATGCACTCGATATCAGAAAAAGTGATGCTTTACGAACCATACAAAAATTACCCCGGAAAAACTGAACTTGCTTGACACTCCCACGACTAAAGTCGAGGGATTCTCACTTCATCGACCAGAACTTACTCCGGCGGTCGATGCCGGAACAGAGGATCTAATTTCCATGAGCGCAAATTCGGGTGTGCCCCACCCTACTGATCCGGTTGAAGT
>JAUSBW010000192.1 GCA_030651815.1 Methanoregula sp. | reverse complement strand
TCTTCACGTCAAATTCATTCTTTTTGATGAGTATTGCTTTGACAGTTTTGTTTAATTCGGATGTAATCCTGTTTGCATCATCTTTTTCAAAACAAGACAATAATTTATCGATATCCGCACTTCCAATTTCAAGATCATCAGATAACTGTTTTAAGATATTTTGTTTAAGCTGGTTCGTCTTTTGATTAGAATCGGCTGAAAGAAAACCATCCGTGAAATCAATTTCAAAGGGGGAGCGTATGGCAATTAATCCAGTCCATTCGTTTATTGATTGACGAACCATATTTTCAGCTAGAATAACCTTGCTTTTTAGGTTCTTTTCATTTAATTCCTCGTTGTCGCCACCAAATATAATTTTAATAATCTCAAGCATTATCTTCTTTAATCTGCCAGGATCCTGATTATTTTTAATGAACAATTGATATCCATATTTCCGATAATAATACAAAGATAAGTTTTGAGCAATGAGCTTTAAATTTTGTTTTTTATTCACAACTAAAGGATCGTTAATACTATCGATTGTCCTCTCCAAATCAGCAATATTCGAATCCCGATCCAGCTGTTGTTTTTTAATCACAGGCGGATTTTTCTCTTGGGCTTTGATATCCAACTGTTTCAGATAATTAATGGTAATATTGAATTTTTCTCTTACCAATTTTTCAGTTTCTTTGATCTGGAGAGAGTTTTCTTTTTGATCCAGATAGTCTGTAACCGGTTTTACCAAGGCGAGGCATTTTGAGTCAATCAATTGCGATAATTTTATTTGTTCTTCTTGAGATTTCCGCTCATCTTCAATAAGCTGATTTTTATTTTTGTCCAGCTCGTTAAGTTTGCCAGAAATATCCGCCTTTTTTGTTTCAATTTCACTATAGACCTGAGTAAGATCTTTGTTTCCTCGAAGGATCGTAATGACAGATTTTTTGATAGTTTCATCATTGATATTTGCAGCACGTCTTTGAATTGCAGCGAAGTTAGAGATCCATGCCAGCGATTCACTCACGGTTTTGTATAATTTTTTATCACTTTCATTTTCTCTGGGGGAATTATCAGAGTGCTCCATATGATTCTTCAATCGATCCACATATTCGATCAAATCCGCATAAATATCGATACGATCAAGGACTCGTAAGCGGGGGTCCAGATTATTGTTGATATAAAAATTAATATCTTCGGGAGTTTTATATTTGAGCATTTCTGTCATTTCACTTTCCCAAATTCGTCGTGCTTTCTGAATCTCCCGTTTAAGAGTCACGATGTCGATTTGGGTTATATCGGCACTTTCCGATTTTTCGTACCGATCGGGATATCGACTTTTTATGACGTTGACAAATTCGTCGATTTTTCTTGAGAGTTCTGTTCTATTTTTCGAAATATCCGCAAAATTATCAATAGCACTTTCAAAATCTGTTTTTAGTTTTTGCAATTCCTCAATGGGATATTCAATCACATGTGAATCAGCAAAAATAAAGCCGGAATATTGTTTTGATTTCTCTATTACTTCTGGGGAATCTGAGAATGGCAGATACAGCGCATTGATAAGAAGATAAGGGAAGGCGTTGTCAAATTCAAGTACTTCTTTTTTTTTCTCGTTCCCATCTGAAAATCCCGTAGGGCCGAGAGAAGATAATATGACATAATTAAACAACTTTTCAGTTAAATTCAGATATTCAAGCTCCGTTAATGCTATTGCAGCATTTAGCTGTTCTTTGTCACTTTCAGTTAAAGCGGGGAGTACTGCAAATAACCATATTTTAGCTTCTTCTCCCGCCCTTGCACGAATATATCTTGCAAGGTCGATAAACATTCCACTACCCGTGCCACCCCCAAGGCCAACAATAATTGCAAAATTATTTCCTTGAAATGATGAAATTTTATGATCACTTTGAGTAATTGCTTTATAGAAAACCGCTTTTGATATAGCTCTTCTCCTATGTACGCCTCCCCCAAAATCATCGATAAAATTAGGATCGACCTTTTTCAAATCTTTGAAATTCCAATTATTTTTTGGATCATGCATCCACCAAAATGGTATGAGTGGGTCCGCACGACGTCCTTTAATTTGTTCCACAACATCTGGAGCGGTCAAAGAAGATACTTTTTCGATCTGTGCCAATTCGGGGATATAGTAATAATTGTAAGATATATCCCCACTGAAACCCGTTTGGTTTTTCTTTAATGTTTTAATATAATCGTCAATCTGGTCTACTTTCTCTTTGTCTTCCTTCCGTTGGTTTGTATCGGTGTCATATACTTCAAATTTAAGAGTTTTTTTATTATCACCAAGATATTGTTTTAAAAACCACTCGTGTTCACAAATGCGATCTGCAAGTCTCTTACCACAACCCCCTACTGCAACAATTGTAAGATCTGGGGGCAACTGAAATGCTTTACTTCCGGTAACCATGTTTATACCTCCCTGTCAATATCTTGTTCATAATCCGGTTTTGGACATTTTTTCGTCCTGTAACCAATGACAAACATTACAAAACCAACAATCACAATGGATACACCATACACAAGATACGTAACCGTCCCGGGTTGAGCGGCAGAGTAATCAATTAACTTATTGGCTTCCTGCCAAAGTCCTTTGTTACTTAAATCCTGGATATTTTTCTTTAGATCCGCGTCTTTTACCATATCAATTCTATCGGAAGGGGGAATGCAGTCACTCTCTGGCTTAATGCTGAATGTCTTTGTATCTCCGTTGCCAACCGCATATCCTTTGGAGTCGTAAGGTTGTACACTATAGAGACGGTACCCGGTATATCGTACGGAATTGCATAGGACTACCCCATTCCAAGGAATAATCTGTTTGATTGACGGTACTTTTCCAGAAACGGTAATAACAATCGGGATGTTCAGGTCACTTGGGGCAGCAAGTTGAATTTTTTTCTGCATCAATGCCGGGGAAGTATTGCTTAATCCAAATCTTTCGACATCAGGAATATTCCATAAAGGTGTATTGTTGTAAGGTTCGAGATCGGTTTCCAGAAGGATGAACGACGTTTGTTGAGGAAGACCAGTAACAAACATCTGGTATTCAATCTTCTGGCCTTCGTTTAATACCGGAGATAATTGTCCTTCGGGAGATTTTACTTCAACATTCAAAGCGGTTATTACAGGAACTGCAAATAAAAATAGGATCGTGAGCACCAAAATAATTCGTTTAAAAGTAAACGCAGCCATATTGGCTATTTTCATTTTTATTACAATATGAATTTATCTTTTCTTTTCGACAGAGTTTTTCACTATCATCCATTATTGTTGGATAAGTGAAAAAAATACATCCAAAATTAGAGTTGATCTGAATAGAAGAGAGTTTATGCATCGCCCTCAGTTTAAGGGGCAATCCACCCATTACGTCGCAATGATCATTCCATTAATTGAGCATACAAATGTCCAACAAGTATCAGTTTTTCGCGCGCGTGGACATAAGGAGGATCGGGATCGTGCAGGAACGTGAAATTTCTAAGATTTAATCTCGCCATCAAACAAAAAGTCTCAAATTGAGGTTGTTTCCCATAAATAGATTTAAAGCTACCGCTAATTAGACCCCGATAAATCTCTGGACTGGGGACAGTACAACTATAGGTGAAGTATCTTTGATCCGTTCAAAGGTGTTGCAACAACGCGTTTTGAATGATTACGCAACGTGCGATGTAACCTATCTTGTCGTTCTTTTGTATCTTCAGAGCAAAAAATTTCATCGTGGATTATACTGAAAAAGTCTGGGCACTTCTCAGTCAGAACTTTCGCCCACAAATGGGGTGAAAATTTGTGTCGTTCTTCTTCTTTTTCAAGCGTAAGCATTTCATTATAT
>JAUSBW010000190.1 GCA_030651815.1 Methanoregula sp. | reverse complement strand
GATGAAAACAAGTACCCTCGAGGAGTCAAAATATCCGATGCCGAGATGAAAATGATAAATATAGTTCGTGATCATTTTCATGGGGAATGGAACTATACAATATCGCCTAATTGATTATATTATTTTTTCACGACGCCTTAGGGCATATGTACCCCTTTTTCCGGAAAGTCTTACGAGAAAACTATATAAAAAAAAGATTACCGAAAATGCCCTCTATGTGCCCTAAGTGCCCTGAGGTTCCGGGCCACAGGTCTCCCTTTGCCCCTTACGGTACCTCTCACTCTCCCAAAAGGTCCGGTAAGTGCACGTCCGGAGCCCGTCCTCCGGGCACCTGGCCAAACGGTTCCCCCCCCAGCCGTAGGCTACACCCCCGCCCGCTCCTTCAGCCGATCGCACAACGCCATTATGCGAGTAATGAAGGCGACGAAGAACAGCAGATCGAAAGACGGGGCAACATTTTGCTGGAGTCAGCAAAATTATGAAATATCCGATCAATGACGGTTTTTCTGATCCTCGCGTTTCTTTTGCTTAATCTTTCTCGAAATAGTTTCAAAATCTGTATCTGAAACAGTTGTATCCTCAGCAAGCCGGCGCTGGGAAAATTTTTCATATTCTTCTACTGCGAGACGCTGTGCAACTTCCATGGATACCTTACCGGAATCCTCAAGAATTTCCCGCTCATTGAACTTTAGGAATGCATCGAGTTTCTCTTTCCACTCGATCATGTGGACGGGCTGTTTTCGTTCGGCTTGCAACTCTGCGTAATCGAGATACATGGTAATGATGCGGTTGAGCTGACGGATCTCTGGTTCATCAAGGTAATTTTTCGCAACGGTGACATCCATCTTTCTTACCTTTGCACCTTTCCAGTTCGTGAGTCCCATGTTCGGTCTGGATGCGTCAGCCCGCTCCGCGATGATCTCTGCAGCTGTATGGCCGGTGATTGCCCAATGCAGCTTGTTCTGCACGGTCCTGAAAAATTCGAGCGTTGTTTCTGCGTGCGGATCGTAATCGATCGCGAGGGTATAGATATCCTTAATCTTCTGGTAGAACCGCTTCTCGGATGCCCGTATATCCCGGATGCGTTCGAGCAGTTCATCGAAGTAATCCGCACCGATGCTCTTTCCTTCCCTGAGCCGCTCATCATCGAGTACGAAACCTTTGATGAGGTATTCACTCAATCGCTCGGTTGCCCACCTGCGGAACTGCGTGCCCCGGTGGGAACGGACTCGGTAGCCGATGGCAAGGATCATGTCGAGGTTGTAATATTCTATGGAACGCTGAACGCTTCGGGTTCCTTCAGTTTGAACTGTAAGATATTGTCTTACAGTTGCCTCCGGAGAGAGTTCCTTCTCGTGAAAAATACTCCTGATATGATGACCGGTTGTTTGTTTTGTAATCTGGTATAATTCTGCGATCAGGGCTTGTGATAACCAGACGGTCCCTTCATCAAGCCGGACTTCGATATGGCTTATCCCGTTTTCGGACTGGTAAAAAAGGATCTGAGAACGGGTTACCGGTTCCGGAACGGGATTATTGCTCAAGAGTTCATCACCATCGCAACATTGTTTACTTAGTCTTAACCGGATGTTTGGCCTTTTATAGTGTGTTACCGTGGGGTGAAAATGACTGATGGTTCGTTTTGTTGGCGTTAACAAAACGATTTAAAACCGGGTTGTTTGCATTTTTACAGTATTGCAGAACGTTTTCAATAATTTTTCATAGATTTTTTTCTTTCGGCATTTCTCACTTTTTCCGTCAACCTCCTCTGCACCCCCACCCTCTTCCCCAATAGGAATTTACAAAAACTTTATAAGATTTTGAATGAATGGATATGTGTTATACTCGCTATCGTCCTGTCGAAAGACTTGGGACGATAGTTTCTTCTAAGATACTTCAATAAACGATATGATTGTCCTGCCGTTTTTATTGATAACGGTTATTTATCAAAAGGATTATGAGTTACCAATTCGTAACTAGTTATGCGGTAGTAACTCATGGATGAGCACGCTGTACAGCATTACCTGGATCAGGTTCCGGTTGAGATCCGTGAAGCGGTCATGGAACTTGACACCCCGCAGAAATGGGCGATCTATATTGCAGTTACAGTCGAGGGGGACAAATATTTCAACCAGCTGAAAAAACAGTTCAAGGCAAATCCAAACACAATCGACAAAGCACTCAAATCGCTCGTAGCGGGCGGTCTTGTTGCAAAGAAAATAAAACAACTTGCGGATATTGGCGATACCAACAAGACCTACTATACTTCAACAACTCTTGGCGAAAAACTGCTGGCCGGTTTGTACGAAGTTGCACTGCCCCCCCTGGCGATGCAGCCGGTTGCCGCCCCTGTCACCCGCACTCGCAGCCGGGCCTCACGGGTCGAAGAAACCTGAAATTTTTTATCCGTTTTTTGGAATTGGAGGCAATTGTCAAGTATTCCTTGACGATTGATCCCGCTCCCTCATCCCGCCACCCGCTTCACCACCGCCCCCGCCAGCCGCCCCTGTATTCCCGCCCGCTCTTTCAGCTGTGATTCAAGGGCATCGCACAACGCCATCAGCGCATCAACCTTCGCAACAATGCAGTGCTGCTCCGCAAGTGGGGGGAGGGGGTTATAACCCGGTTGACCTTGAGACAGAAATGCCGGGAAGACTTACCGCTAAGATTTCTTCAGTAAATCTGTGATGATGTTCTTTGCCAGTGCATCCCGTTTTTTCTTCATTTCTTCCTTTTGCGCGGGTACTGTGCATTTTTCAATTTCGGTATCAAGTGCATCGACCTGCGTCCTGTACTTGAAATCATTGAAAATTTTAACTGCATTTATCAGGTTGTCAAGATTCTGCTGCTGCCCATCCTTTATTCCATAGAACCGCGAGAGCATGGCGGCAGTTGCAGCAGTCGGAATAAACGACTCAAGCTCTTTCTGGGTTGAACCATCCAGACTGATAACAATAAAGGGAATATCCCCTTTGTACTTGATTCCTGATTTATCAACGACCTGGCCGTATTTATCCACATGATATTTTTCCCTGAACTCGGGATCAAGGGAATCCACGTTCTTGTCCGTTATAAGAGCAAAACCGCTGGGAACTGGAATCGAACCGGGAAGGAAGAAGTTCAGGCCATCAGATGTGGAAAACGCAGGTTTGCCATCGAAAACTGATTCGCCGACAACACCGGCAAGTTTGACAATCCCGCTCAGACCGAGCATGTAGGTAGTGTAGGGCAGGAATACCGGGATCCCGGCTGCGGCTTGGAAGGCTGAACCAACCTGATCGAATACCGGCTGAGGAAAGGTATCAAAGACAATGGAAAGATCCATTGTCAGGGAATTCTCGACCAGGGCCGGCGAATAGAACACGAAGGGAGTTCCCTGGGAAACCGCAGCCGGGCGTTCGATGACATTATTTGATGATACATTTTCCATCATGAAATTCAGTGCTCGGGGTTTCTCCTCAAAGCTGGTGATGCTCTTCACGGCCGATGTTGTAAGCATACTTTTGCTGGATCCAAAGAGGGATTTCGGATATTTTCCAGTATAGATCTGCCGGATCATAATAGTAAGCGGTTTGCCAATGCCAATCGGTTGGAACGGGACCGCATTATCCGTGGTTAATTCTCCGGTTGAGAAGGAGATGGCCTTTGACAGGTCCATTTTTTTACCGGTCGCGGCGAATCTGCTTAATTCTCCCTCATGAATTTTCTCAAAAAACTCACTCTTGGTGACAATTGCATCTCCGGGGGTGTAGTAGAGCATACCTCATCTCTCCAGTTTTAAGTAAAATGAAATATACGCCTTATCTAATAAAGGTTTGCTGGACTTTTTCTATATCACGGTTTTCGTTATGAGTGTATATCTTGCGGTGGTGCATTGGCGTTCTTCAACGGGTTCCGTGTGATTATCCTGTCCCGACATTCTTTACAACAACATCCGTGAATTTTGTTAGTATTCCCGCCCGCTCCTTCAGCCGCACCTCCAGTGCATCGCACAACGCCATCAGCGCATCAACCTTTTCGACGATGCGGTGCTGCTCCGCGAGTGGGGGAAGGGGAACCGGGATCGTTAAGAGATCATTTTGGGAAATGCTCGGAAAAGTTGATCCGGTTCCCATGTCGAGAATTTGTTGTGCCTTCGTTAAAATGAACATATTAAGGTACGATTGGATTAAGGGAGACCGGATTACTGCCACGCCCCGTCCAATGCAGGCATCAAATCCGGCAATATTTGTTCTTCCTGTGGTTGCCCCACGAACACAAATTAAAAGATCATTTTCCATGCAAAATTTTGTCGGTTGAGTCGTATATTGTGAAATAATTGTTTTGCCTAACGGAAGTTTTGAGAATTCGGTTGGTTCGTTGATCAGTGGAACGCCATCTCCATAACTATTGTAAGTATCCCCGGGAGGGCTGTTTCCCATAATTATTTCCGAAATCTCCCCGAGTTGACATAATTGCCATGCATCGGGTACTTTATGCAGTATTTCCTTGATGTTTTCAAGCGGCTTCTCGCGTTTGATTTTCCCCTCCTTCACCAACCGCTCTTTCTCCTTCCTGATCTTCTCCACCAGTTTCCCCGCCGGCTTATCCCCCGGCTCCTGCCGGACCAACCGCCCCTGCACCGCCAGCTGGAGAATCGTCTGCCGGAGCACCGCCACATTCTCCGGACAATCCAGGATAAGATCGAACGCATCGCATACCTGCGCCCACTGCCGCCCGAACTCTTCCGGGCTCTCCGCGTTCTGCAATCCCGCAAGGCTCGCGGTGCCGAGCCGGAGGCAGCCCGCCCGCTCCTGCTGCTGCTGGGTTTCGAGTTTATCGCAGATCGTCATAAACCGGTCGACTTTGGCGACGATGCGGCTCTGTTCGGCGAGTGGGGGGAGGGGAAACGAAGTCTCTGAAAAATATTCATTAGGTACACGTTTCTGACCGGCAGAACCGGTCATTCTCCTGATTCCAGTTTCGAGAAATTCCGGTGTTTTAAGGAATAGCAAAACATATTCTGGATTCATCAGGTTTTTGATAGTTCGAAATACATGCAGTTCTGTGGTTCCCGCACCAACCCCATTTTTCAGGTTTTTTAAAACAACGGATTTTCCATTTTGGAAACAGGGCGTGATTTTTGCCATCACGACGTCATTATCCGCAAAATGAGTGAACCCTGTTTTGATCTCGCCCCATTTTTTAATCTCTTGTTGCGCAGGTTTTTTATAACCAACTGGGATGAGTGTCATTGGAATAAATGAAACATCCTCATCGTCAGCGATATCATAGTTTCTTGGATTGACAAGCCCTACTTCAGAAAGATGAGTCCATACCCATGTTTTTGGTAAAAGACCGGGTGGCTCTTCAGAAGCACTCATTTTAAGCGGCTTGTCTTTCTTGATCTTCCCTTCCTTCACTAGCCGGTCTTTCTCTTTCCGGATCTTCTCCAGCAGCACACTCGCCGGCTCATCCCCCGCATCCTGCGTCCCGAGTTTCCCCTGCACCGCGAGCTGCAAAATAAGTTCCCGCAGTCGGGCGATGCCATCCGGTGCGGTGGCGAGCGTGGCGAAGTGCTCGAAGAGGAGATCGGTGTTTGGCGAATGGTTGGCAGTCATCGTAAAAATTCCCCAATGTTCCAGTGATCGGTATTCTGAAATATTCGCTGTATGCTCCTTATTACCGTATTACCGCAAAAATTGCAGTTAAAATTTCCCCAATAAATCTCCAATAGATCCCCAATACAAGAGTCTGTTACGCGAATCCGTAAGCAGTTATTTGTTAAATCGTGCCTTTGGATGGGTGTTAGATTATTCATTGTCCACTTCCCAAAATTATCTTATAATCGCTCATTTGCACACCCAAAAATGCCTGCATACGCGCCCGGTTTCAAATTTCAGAGCAGTTGAATGGATAAAATTTATCCAATAACTATCCAATAGATTCCCAATACAAGAGTCTGTCACGCGAATCCGGGAGCCGGTATTTATTAAAATACACCTTTGGATGGCTGTTAGATTATTCATTGTCTAAACCTCCAAAAAATTCTCCAACGTTCGTCCAACTCATATCCAATGATCTCAAAGGATAATCTGTTATTTCCCGATTTGACGCAGCAAAGTCGAGAAAAATTATCCAATAATTATCTAATAATTCTCCAACTTTCGCCAGACCGTTTATGCATGTATGCATGTATGTATGCCCTGTTTCCGATTTCGAGGCATTTAATTGGATTAAATTACTCCAACTAATCTCCAACTCTGATATCATCGGGAGCCCGTGTCTGACTTTTGAGTGAGTATCCATTTTGCCCTGAACGTCCTGCTGCCTTTTGTCCTGATGGTCCCAGCTTTCCGCATTTCCTGGAGCAGATCCTTGATGTACTGGCGTTTCTGGGTCTCATTAAGTGCATCAGATACCTTGTCAATCAACAGATCTTCGATTGTTTTCCGGTCAGTTTCTTTAAATTTCTTCAGATATTCGATAACCATATCCTTGAAATGCCGCCGGTCAAACGATCGTTTCCTGATATACTCCACTTTTGTATCCGTTTCACTTGCAACGGTTTCAGAAACGTACAGATTCGGGCGTCTCCCCTCAACCAGTTTCTTTGATTTGAGAGATGCAAACTCCGGCTCGGAAAGACGTTGCCCTTTCTGAACCTTGTCAAGAGCGATCACATCCGGCATATCCAGATCCTTGCGCCGGACAAGCATCCGGGTATATCTTGGGTCGATAATTTTCCCGGTTATCCTTACAGATACTTTCCCCGCCTGCGATAAATTATAATCCGGCAGGGGGAAATTGCGCTCTCTCTGGAGCCGGAACATACGCTTGATCCCGCTCCCCACGGTATCAATCATATTCAGGTTCACCATTGCCTGAGCGAGAAACGGATTCCGGTAGCGATCGGGTAATGCGTCACTAGTGAACAATGAATCAACCGAACCCGGGATGAACATCCCCCGGTTGGTAAAAAGGAGTGATTCCACGTTCTCAACAACAGAAATCCGGGCACCCTGAAGATAATCCTGGTGGGCGATGCAGTTGTGAAGAAGTTCCCGCATCACCCATGAGTCATACTGGGTAAGTTCCAGAGGGAACAGGGTCTCATCGGAGATATGGCGGACGGTAAGATTACGGATCTTTTCAAAAACATTGTCGATAGCAAGGATGATGGGAAGGCCGAAATGAGCATAGTCTCTCTCCACTCCGGAAGCGTTCTTCAGGACCCATGTTATCTGCCCGATCGCAGGTGACAGATGATGTCCTGAGGTATTTTTACCCAGAAGGAGGATCGCAGTATTGGTAATTCTCCCGTCAATACACAACCCGGCCCTGTTTAAGAATTCAGCATCCGTCCATGAATCAACATCGTTGACCAGATGGGGATTCTTTTTCTTGTATTCCTGTCTGGCAAACGCGATAGCTGCCGGATCAAGATTGGCGATCGTTGCCTTTTCACAAATATGTGCCGACCAGTCCAATGTCGCACTCTGATCCCGGATTCTCTGTATCTTATGAAGAGCCAGTTGTCCGGTGGAATCATGGATGCGACCATACACCGATCCTTTCCATTCAGTCGGGATGCCACGGGTCGCCGGGGGGACTTTAAACATCACCACCCGTCCTTCGGGAAGATTAAGATCATGTATCGAGAGAAATGTCAGCTGGTGATTCGTTTGCAAAGAAATCTTGTGTTTAAGTTTGTCCAGACCCGGAGGTGTTTCATTAAAGTGAGAGCCAACAATCTTCCGTGGAGGCTTGTCAGTCACTCCAAAGATAAGCCAGCCCTCCGGTTTATCGTTCAGGTTGGCCTCGTTACTCAATGCGGAAACATAACGCCCGATCTGCTCAAAATCAAAAGTGGTCCCCGCTTCCTTGAACTCAACCCATTCCGTCTCTGTAGGGAGATTCATCAGATCGTGCAGAACTTTGAGCAGGTTTTCAGGCATTATCATCCCTCAACAGATTATTTCTTTCCCCCAAGCGATGCCATCAGTTCCCGCTTCAGCGCCTCGCGTGTCTCCGAAGCCTCTGCCCGGATCCGCTCGTACTCGCGGAGCAGTTCCACCGGATCGCCCAGTTCGTCCGGCACCACGTTCGGGTTCTTGATGTCGAGGTTGAACCCGTTCGCGATCACCTGCTCCACCGGCACCCGCCATGCATGTGCGGTCTCGGTGCGGTTTGTCCACCATGCCTTCTCGGGTGCGAACTCCTCGATCCGGATCGGCTTTGTCTTGTTATACGACTTGTAGCCTTCGGGATAGGTGTGCTCGTAATACCAGATCTCTTTCGTGGGCTTGCCTTTCTCGAAGAAGAGCAGGTTCGTTTTGATCCCGGTATACGGGGCAAAGACACCGTTCGGGAGCCGCACGATCGTATGGAGGTTGCACTCCGTCAGGAGTTTCTCCTTGATCCGGCTCTTCACGCCCTCGCCAAAGAGCGTCCCGTCCGGCAGCACGATCGCTGCCCTGCCGCCCTCCTTGAGGATGTGCATGATCAGCACGAGGAAGAGATCGGCGGTCTCCCGGGTCTGGTACATGGCCGGGAAGTTCCCCTCGATCCCGTCCTCCTCCATGCCGCCGAACGGCGGGTTCGTCACGATGACATCCACCCGGTCCCGGGCCGAGTAATCCTTCAGCGGGCGGGCGAGGGTATTGTCATGCCGGATCTGGATCGGGACATCGATGCCATGCAGCATCATGTTCGTCACGCAGAGCAGGTGGGGCATCGGCTTCTTCTCGACCCCGTGGATCGAGCTCTGGAGCAGGTTCTCGTCCTCGATCGTCTTCACGTTCTTTCGGATATTTTCGATCGCACAGGCAAGGAACCCGCCGGTACCGCAGGCCGGGTCAAGGATCGACTCGCCGAGTTTCGGGTCAACCTGATCGACCACGAACTGCGTCACGGCACGGGGCGTATAATACTCCCCGGCATTGCCCGCACTCTGGAGGTCTTTCAAGATCTTCTCGTAGATCTCCCCGAACAGGTGCCGGTCCTCGGTCCGGTTGAAATCGATATCATTGATCTTGTTCGCCACCTGACGGACCAGCGTCCCGTTCTTCATGTAGTTGTACGAATCCTCGAAGACCCGGCGCAGCAGGATCCCGGAGCCGTTCGATCCCGCTTCTGCGGGCAGTTCCTTTAAGGTCGTGAAAAGGTCGGCATCGATGAACTTCATCAGCGCATCGCCCGTGATCCCCTCGGGGTCTGCTGCCCAGTTCCGCCACCGGAGCCGGTCCGGCATCGGTGACCGGTACCCCTTCCGGAACAGTTCGTACTCCTTCTCCTTGTCATCAAAGATCTTCAGAAACAGCATCCAACTCAGCTGGCTGATCCGCTGGGCATCGCCATCGACACCCGCATCCTTCCGCATGATGTCCTGGATCGTCTTGATCGTAGTACCGACTGCCATAAAAAAACCTGACCCCCTTACCCGTGCCGTTCAGCACTCAGCTGTATAGAGACACTGCTCAAGCCGACGTATTGCTGACATATAGTTGGCGCTCCCGCCAAAAATAGTGTTCACAATCTCCAGCGGGGTACCAAACGTAGTGAACGGGTCCACCCGCAGCACTTCCATGCTCTCGATATCCGTAATCCCGCCATCGGAATATTTCGACAGGAGGGCATCGAGCACCTTTTTCGCCTGCTCGCCATATTTCGTGAAGTAATTCGCCTTCCGGACCTTTGCAGCCCGCTCCCTGCGTGACACGGGTGGCTGGCCGAAGACCACGTGGCAGATCAGGTCAAAGGGATCGTAGTCCTTCCCTACCTGTTCCTGAAGGGCTTCGAAGAGAACACCCTGCTCCTCCAGTTCCTCTAAGATCGCCGTCTTCTGCTCCGCCTTTGACCACGAGCTCAGGAAGGCACTCAGCGTTGCATACTGCCGGGTAACGTTCTTCTTCGTATAATCTTCCAGCGATTCAGTGATCAGTTTCCCGTCAGCAGCAATGTACTGGACACGCTCGGCAACAACGGTCACCGGTACGTCGTTCACCACGTACCGCATAGCCCCAGAAGGCTCCCGCACTTTGGGCTCTGGAGGAGCTATCGGGTCGGTCGGGTCATACAGACTCCCGTTCAGCGGCTCCCCGTCAAAGTCCGGGTCAGCGAAGAGCTCGCTCACCCTCCGGAAGTCCATGATCGTAAAGAAGAACTTGTTGTAATCCTCGTTGATCCGGGTCCCGCGCCCGATGATCTGCTTGAACTCGGACATCGACTCGATCCGCTTATCGATCACGATCAGCTTGCAGGTCTGGGCATCCACCCCGGTCCCCATCATCTTTGAGGTGGTTGCAATCACCGGGTACTTCGAATCCGGTATAATGAAATTGTCCAGTTCCGCTTTTCCTTCTGGGCTGTCACCGGTAATGCGGACAATGTACCGGCTGCTCTCCTTCACCAGATCCGCATTCTCGTTCACGAGATACTGCCGCATCCGTTCGGCATGATCGATATTCTCGCAAAAGACGATCGTCTTGTCATACCGTCCGGTATTTTTTAAGAAATCCGAGATTTTCCGGGCCACGAGTTCCGTCCGGCGCTCCAGAACAAGGCTCCGGTCGAAATCCTTCTGGTTATAAATCCGGTCCTCGATCTCATTTCCGTATTTATCCTTCTGCCCCCGGGTCGGCCGCCATCCCTGCAAATCCGTGTCCAGATCGATCCGGTACACACGGTACGGGGCAAGGAACCCGTCCTCAATCCCCTGCTTCAGTGAATACACGTACACCGGCTCCCCGAAATAATGGACATTGGAGACGTACTTTGTCTCCTTTGGGGTCGCTGTCAGACCGATGTGGGTCGCTGTCTTGAAGTAATCAAGGATCTCCCGCCACAGCGCATCATCCGCAGCACTGCCACGGTGGCATTCGTCAACGATGATCAGATCGAAAAAGTCGGGAGAGAACTGCCGGTAGATGTTCTTCTCCTCTTCATTTCCGGATACTGCCTGGTAGAGCGAGAGATAGATCTCGTAACTCTTGTCCACCTGCCGGTTCTTGATCTTCGTCATTGCCGACCCAAACGGCTTGAAATCGTTGGTCAGGGTCTGATCAACCAGAATATTCCGGTCCGCTAAAAACAGGATACGCTTCCTGGTACCGGATTTCCAGAGCCGCCAGATGATCTGGAATGCCGTATAGGTCTTGCCGGTCCCGGTTGCCATGACCAGCAGGATCCGGTCCTTACCATTTGCAATTGCTTCAACGGTCCGGTTGATCACGTTCAACTGGTAATACCGGGGGGTCTTGCGGACATCATCGATATAGTAACTCTGCGTGACAATGCGCTCTTTCGTATCATCAAGCTCTTTCCATTTCCGGTACCGTGTCCAGAGATCCACAGGACGGGGAAACTCCGTAAGAGAGAGCTCATGCTCCATGGGTTCATAATTGCCGGATCGGTCATGCAGTAAAAACCCGTCCCCATTGGAACTGAAGACAAAAGGGATGTCCATCATTTCTGCATAGGCAAGGGCCTGCTGCATCCCGGCACCCACGATGTGATTGTTGTCCTTGGCTTCGATGACCGCTATCGGCAGATTTGGTTTGTAGTAAAGGATATAGTCAGCCCGTCGCGGTTTGGCCCGGCTTACTGCGTTACCCTTGACGAGCACCCGGCCATTCGTGACATTTACCTCTTCCCGGATCTGGTGATGATGGTCCCAGCCCGAGAGGGTTAATGCGGGAGTAATATATTTTGTGCAGATGTCCCGCTCGCTTAACTTCTTCTTATCCGATGTGTCCATTCAGTCATTCTCTGTATCGTTGACCATCCGCTAATAGCTTTCCATATATAGAACGCCCCATTCCCCGGCTCCGGCTGCCCCCCTCTCACGAGACCGGCCAGCCCCCGGGCCTCAGCGGGGACGGGGGGCCTTGCCGGGAAATTCACGGCCGGATTTTTTCCGGATTTTTTTTAACCGGATTTTCTTGAAAAGTTTTGAGCAGATTTTGTTAAGAAAATTTCAGGACAAACCTGAAATAAAAAATTCACACGATCCCATCATAACGAAAAAATCCTCTCGCCTTTCCCTAAAAACTACTCCCAAAAATTCCTGGAAGAATTGCATGAAAATAGGGTCCGGATAGGATCGTGAAATCCACGTCGGTGTCATACGTTAGGCCCCTTCGTTATGAGCCCCAAAACAGGCCTTCTTTTCTCTTTGACCGTGCTAGCTATCCAGCCCCTTCGAGTTTTGCCTCCCAATCGCATCTATTAGCGTTTTATAGTTCGATGGAAATCGCTCCGTTTGGCGTGAATCGTGCGCAAAATGCTTATTCTAAAAATTTGTGTATCCCCTCCAAAAATAGGGTAAACCTACTTTCCGGTGTTACTGCCAATCCAATGCATGGAGAAAAATAATACTCACACTTTATGATCTCAAGTAGGGAGACCGACCTTCTTCAAAAGAGTGACAGCCAAGCGTTCTAACTCATTATGAGTAAGGCGATCATGGATGTATGTTATGGGATTGACTTCAAGTTTTT
>JAUSBW010000189.1 GCA_030651815.1 Methanoregula sp. | reverse complement strand
TGCGCATCCGTCTTTTCCAATTCATATTGAGTGTTCTAAAAAAATAATTTTCAATGGCGTTGTTCGTGGTCGGAATATTATGCGTCCCACAAAAATTCGTAAGATCGACAAATTTTTTACTCATCATTTCCAGTCTTTTTTTTAATTTTGGGCTGAATTGGTCGATATTTTCCATTAAGTTCAATCGACGTTCCATAATCTCATCGAAGGATCTTATCTTACTACCGTGTTTCTCTCGTTTTGATAAATTATGAAGTCCCTTAAGAAATTCTGAAAATTGACTTTTTATTGATCTTAACCATTCACTGTATTGCTTTTGGGTACCTGAAGATAACATTTCTTTCTCTGTCTCTAAATATTTAGTAAGCCATCTGATTTCGTCATCGTGATTATAAAAAACGTTTAAAAATCGGTATTTTAAAATTTCATTGTGGATTGAACAATTTTTTGAAAATTCCTTGCAAATCAACTGTTGAAGATGAAATAAACAGGGCTGATGTAATAGATTATCACCGAATAATTCATTCAAAAGATTGGGATATGATTTGTCGAGATCAGTAATAACTATTGTAGGTTTAGTGAAAGATATGCCAGAACGCCGAAAAATTGATTTTATGGTCTCGGAACTTTTTGACTGTTCTATAGTGTCAATATATGGTATACCGGATATTATATCAAAAATTGTAATTCTAACACGTGGTTTACCATTGACAAAAGGAAATTGTTCATCATACCCAATAATTTGAATCTCGGTTTCTTCTGGTTTGGGAAGGTCACTCCTTTCGATTGCTGATTTTATTAGAGCAAATATTGTGTCCTTTCCCATCGGTAAAATACAATCCATTATATCTTCAATTCCGCGGTAAGAAACTTTTTGATAACGCATTTTGACCAATAGGGGGATAATATGTTTTTGAATAAAACGTACTAATCTCTTGAAAATTACTGCAGATGTTTGGGAATTTTTGTTACAGTGGGGACATCGATATTTGCCTATTTTAAGGCTACAGACATCCTTTTTTGTGTATGTATTTGATCCATTATGGACCATTGGCTCGCCACAAACCAGACATGTGGGGGGATATTTGGAATAGAAAACCCCGT
>JAUSBW010000188.1 GCA_030651815.1 Methanoregula sp. | reverse complement strand
CCTTCATCCACCAAAACAAGGATTGAAACCCGTCATTCTATGCCAGCTATTTAGTTAACGGAGATACCTAAACCCTTCATCCACCAAAACAAGGATTGAAACTACAAATTTTTAGAATACCCGTAAAACTGTGATCAACCTCAGACTTCCTATTCCCGTTGAAACAACGCTTTCTCATGAAACTTTGATTCCAAGGTTATTTCCAGTCTTTTTCTTTACGACTTTTGTTTTTTGCTTTCAGATTTTGATTTGAGCCAAAAATTTGTTAAAATCCACTTTGAATTTTAACAAGGGTGGTACAATTTTATGCCTCAACTTCTTTTTCCAATTTTCCCTGAAGGAGTTAGTTTTATAAACGCAAATCTCGCATTTAAAAAAGAAGACGGAAAAATTTTCTATTTTCAAAGAGACTTGCCTATTTTCTCGCATGATGAAAATGATGTTGCGACATTTCGAATGATCACCAGTCAGTTTTATGTTAATGGTGTAGTTACACAAGCGGAGATTGCAAAAGCTTTTGGAGTTACCCCAATCAGTGTAAAAAGGGCCGTAAAGGTTTTTAAAGAAAAAGGAGCAAAGGGCTTTTATGAACCTCGTCAGTTTAGAGGAGCAGGAGTCCTAACTCCTGTTGTGATAGAAACAGCCCAAAGCCTTCTCGACCAAGGAATTATAGCCAATGAAGTTGCAGAGAATTTAGGAATTAAAAAGGACACCTTTTACAAGGCTATTAAAGCTGGCCGCCTTCATGAGTCAAAAAAAAAGACTTTGAAATTGTAAGCACCAAAAGTTCACGCGATTTGGAAGATTCCAGAGCATCTATGGGGACAGGTGCCACGAACCTCCTGGGGCGTATTGCCGCCAGTATTTTTCAGCAAGGTGAAGTTGATATTTCGTTTCAAGCTTGTTGCGACATTCCAAATGGCGGCGTTCTATTAGCTTTACCAGCATTATTGGCCACCGGACTTCTTTGCCATATTGGAGAGTTTTTTAAAATTCCCTCGGGATACTACGGAATCGAAAGCATATTCATAATATTAGCCTTTATGGCTTTGGCACGAATTAAAGCGGTGGAAAAATTGCGTTTTCATCCTCCTGGCGAATGGGGAAAGTTACTGGGCTTAGATCGAATTCCAGAAGCGCAAACATTACGAAAAAAAGTTGCAATTATTTCCTCCACAGCAGCAATTCCATGGAGCGCTCAGTTGTGCTCAGACTGGATTTCCGAAATTCCCGATCCGGTAGGAACATTTTATATCGACGGTCATGTACGAGTTTATCACGGCACTCAAACTAAGTTGCCGCGACATTATGTTGCAAGACAGAGGCTGTGCTTGAGAGCCACAACCGATTATTGGATAAACGCCATGGATGGGAATCCTTTCATGGTAATCACAAAAGAAGTTGATCCTGGCTTGCTTCAAGTTTTGGAAAATGAAGTAGTTCCTTTTTTGGAAAAGGAATTCCCATGCCAAGGCACTTTAGAAGATTGGGTTAAAGAAAATCCTCTGAAACACCGCTTCAGCATTATTTTTGACCGCGAAGGATATAGCCCGCAGTTTTTTTTGAAAATGAAAAAAATTGGAATTGCCTGCCTAACCTATCATAAATATCCCAAAGAAGATTGGCCTGAAAAGGAATTCAATACTTGCCAGATAAAATTAGTGAGTGGTGAAGTGGTTAAAATGAGTCTCGCAGAGCGAGGAACGTTTCTGGGAGGGCAACTATGGGTTCGCGAGATAAGAAAACTCAGTGAAAGAGGACATCAAACGTCAATAATAACCACCGATTTCTGTTCTGAAGCGGCTAAGATCGCTCCCACCATGTTTGCCAGATGGTCACAGGAAAATTTCTTCAAG
>JAUSBW010000184.1 GCA_030651815.1 Methanoregula sp. | reverse complement strand
TACTTCAACCGGATCAGTAGGGTGGGGCACACCCGAATTTGCGCTCATGGAAATTAGATCCTCTGTTCCGGCATCGACCGCCGGAGTAAGTTCTGGTCGATGAAGTGAGAATCCCTCGACTTTAGTCGTGGGAGTGTCAATATATAATAAAAAATACTTGTATTACATTTCCAAACACCTTTTACGCACAACAACCGATTTATCAATAACAATGGCTCACCTGACCGTTGACATCGGAGGAAGCCCGGGCATTAACTGCCGCGGTTTCTGCGAATATTGCTATTTTAAAAATGTCAGGGGCGTCCAACCGCTGGGATGCCGGTATTGCCTCCCGTTCAAGAAAGGGTGCGATTACTGCACCCGCGGCGTCAAGGAAGAGTACAGTGGATTTAAGGCTCTAAAAGAAATCGCTGATGAGACTCTTGCAAACCTCCAGACAAAACGTGGAGATATCGAGCGGATCACCATCAGCGGTGGCGGAGATCCCAGCTGCTATCCCCGTTTCACCGAACTCATCGAACTGCTCGGCAGTATGGAGGCACCACTTCACATTGGATATACCAGTGGTAAAGGCTGGGATGATCCGGCAGTAGCCGATCTCCTGATTGATAACGGCCTTTCAGAAATATCATTCACCGTCTTTGCATCAGATCCGGCCCTTCGCAAGCGTTACATGCATGATCCGACTCCTGAAGCCTCTCTCAAAATTGTAAAACGTTTATGTGAGGCTGTCGATGTATACGCAGCTGCAGTTATCCTTCCGGGTATTAATGATGGTAAGGTACTCGAACAGACCTGCGAATGGCTGGATGCCTGTGGAGCAAAAGGATTAATCCTGATGCGGTTTGCAAATACAACCGAACAGGGTCTGATTCTGGGAAATGGTCCGATTATCAAAAACCAGCAGGTGCAGACTGTGGAATCTTTCCGTGACCTTGTCGCTGATTTGAGCGTGAAATTCGACATGAAGATCTCCGGAACTCCCCTGTGGGACCCGGATATTGGATCTCCATTTGCAATTATCAGCGAACCGCAACTGATACAGAAACTTCCCCGGGTAAACCGGAGAGCAACGGTGATCAGCGGGAGTGTGGCAGCTCCGTATATCGAAAAAATCCTGTCTGCCTGTGGCTCCGAAGTGCCCGTTGTTTCTGTGAGCAAGGAGATCGCATGTCTCATCACTACGGATGATCTTCAGAAACTCAATGTATCTGCGCTTGAACGTGCGGTGATCATCCCCGGGCGGGCTTTTGTATTTGATCCTGAAGTGCAGGAAATACTGTCAGGAGAGGGTGTGGAGCGTGAGGTGATCCGTGGGCCGGATATGCTGACTGCGGATGCCGAAACCAGCATGGGTATGACCCGCGATCAGGTGCTCGCCATGGAGATGGAAGGCTTTGCCGAGCTTATTCAGACGATAAACCGGTACGGAAGTTAAGAAAACGGTCGATTGTGTCCAATAATCGGATAAGATCTCTATTTCAAAAGGTAACATTTTTTTAGTTGTGTAAGAACATTGATCGCGGTAAGCCCGGAACACGCTTGCGATATTGCGATAAGGTCTCATTCGTGGAAGGGCGCACTGCCAGCCCTTCCACGAAGAGACATAATCAAGAGGTAAAATCAAAAAAAACTGGTAAATTATACCTTTCCGGGAGCGTCCCGGGATTTTGA
>JAUSBW010000182.1 GCA_030651815.1 Methanoregula sp. | reverse complement strand
TTCAAACTGAGCACCAATGTTATGATCGATCGTACGCAGAAAGAGATGTGTACGATGGGAGCACTGATACCCCACGACGCAATGCTGGAATGCCCGGCAACGTTAGAACCCCATGCGCTTTAGCCGTGGGAGTATGTCAGTTATCGGTAACGAATGCATTCAGCTGGTCACGCATATAGGTCTCAACTTTTTGCATGACCTCAAGTTTACCACGGAACGCCAGGAGATCCCGTTCATCCCCTTCCATATTGGCAAATTTGATCTTCTCTCTCCGGTCAACAACTTCCACATCGAATTTTTTCGAGATATCGAAAATGATCTTCTGGGGTACACCCGGGGGGATAATGATATCGAATAACTGTTCTTCATCGGTCATAAGTATCTCACTTAATTCACTTTCCTATTTTGATCCGCCGGCTCATAATACATGGGCCCCCACGGACGCCCCCGATAGGGTTTTTGGGCTTTCCAAGCGAGTTCATGCAGCGACCCATCAGCGCCGCGCCCCGTGCAAGCCCGTCATCCACAAAGACGAGATGATCCCTTGGATCATCAAAGAGGTTGCGTTCGGTGATCCCTTCAAGGATGTATTCCGGTTTTCTTCCGGAGATCGCTGCCCGCCCGGTAAATCCAATCGAGGAATTCCTTGGAACGAGTTTTTGTTCTACTGCCACATCGACTAAACGCAGGGCCATCTGTGCGCAGACCCGGTCTATGACTTCGTTGAGCATTGCGAGATTATGTTTTTCATGGATCTCTTTTCCAATTTCTAACAGTTTATCGAGATCGCTGCTGTTCTCTCCACAGTCACAGCCAATCATCGCAATGCCGGACTCTAAGGCCAGCTTTGCATTCACCGGAACCCTGCCAAACCGGTCACGTTCCGCAGGAACAATACGGATATCTATGTGTTCATGGCACCTGTCAACAAAACCATCAATTACCCTGCGATTCCTCCCGCCAAACAGCCCACCGGAAATGCTGTGTTCCCCAAAAATGTCAAGAGCAGTACCGGTCCGTTGCTGCACAAGACCGGTTCCACGGACAATCGCATCAGGAATCGCACCGGCAAGGCCGCAGAAATTTCCAACGGTTTTTGCAAACGGGTTTAGATCATCAGGACCCACATCGCTCGTGATCCTGCCATCGAGTGTAGTGCCGAAATCGATCGATACGCAGGGGTTGCGGAAATCAACCGGTGTCCACTTCGCACCCTCCTTGATTCCCGCCATTGCAAGTTCGCCTTCCATCTCGTTTGCAACCATCTCCACACCCGTTGATCCCACCGGAGGAATGACACCGGCTACTGCACCCACAAACACAACTTTATCAGCAAAACTAAACGGCTGAAGTTTCTGGGACTGGTTCTCTTTTGACATGGGGGGCGTCATCTTGCGGGGCGGGACACCGGCGACAAGGCAGCCGTTTGCGAGTGCAATGACAAAATCGCCAATCTGGTCCGGTGATTCCATCTCGGCAACTACACCGGTGCTACGGACAACAAAATCCAGTTCTTTCAAAATATCAAGGTGGGCATCCTTATGGCACTGGATCAGGGTGTCCCGGACAAGCTCGGTCACCGCCTCGCGGGTGAGTTCAGTCCCGTCGAGTGTTTCACCGAATATGGTTTCCCCGGGTTTCGGGGGGCGGATATCCCGGCTCATGCTGACTGTTTTGTGTATGACATAGGACATGCCGGTTTCAAGGCTGACTCCCGTAAGGATGCATTTTGTTGTCGTGTTTCCCATCTCTACAGAAGCCACGATAAAATACGGCTTGTTCTTATATTCAGGGAACTGCATCCCTGCACCGTGGGTAATTGATGGTGGGGGCGGGCTTTCCACAATATGAGGTTTTTGTTTTATAAAGCGGGAAAAAAAACCAGCGCACATGTTGATCGATTCTTCAATGCGACAATCCTTATAATTTTCTATTTTGTTGCAGGAGTCAGCCGCCGGTGAAAAGATCCAATTTTTACCGGGACCTTGTGATAAGAAGATTGGTTGGCATGACGGTTCACACCAGATATGGGATTTCTTTCAACCGGCATTATGTATTTACAGTTTTTATTTTTCTGTGTAATTGACTGTTAACTGTAAAATTGAAAATAATTTTCCAAGTGTGACCAACAGATTGAAGGACCTTTTCGAGGGGGTGAATTTCTCAAATCGGACGGATATTATGTCTGACATAAACTGAAACTTTTGTCGCTATGTATAAAACACCCGTAGTTCGTGGATGTGTGCTTACGGGGCTTGCCCTGTGAGATGAAAAGAACGCTTTTGGGGAGAATGCGATCTGCACCTCATTGGCATCGCCCCTGTACAGGAGTTTGATACCCGGTGTGCCCGTATCCTTTTCCTCCGTCATCTGTTTTCCCGCAGCTATTGAGTCCCTCCAATGGTTCTGCCTGCCGGTTTTGTATTTTCATCCCCTTTTACCCTGCTGTGTAATATTTTCTATCGCAAGCAGAATAAGTTGTTTCGCACTCGTTTCACCAGGAATACGGCGGGCGTTTAACCGCATTTTCCTGTACCCTATGTCGGGGAAATCATGCTCAACTTCAACATTTTCAAAGCTCGTGTCCTTTGGCAGCACAGTCTCTAACAGATCATGGAGCCTGGGGATGTCCCATTGCCGGTCGCCCAACGTGTAGAGCTCATGCCCATCGGTCTCTTCCGGCGTCACACCAAAAGTCTGGTAGAACGCCCGGCTCGCTGAGATCACCTCAAACCTGCCGTTTAAAACGATCAGCGGCTCCCGGACCGTGTCCACGATGCTCTGCGCATAATCGCGGGCAACCCGGGCTTCGGTTTCGACCGCTTTTAACGTAGTGATATCAGAGAACGTCAGTACCACGCCATCAATCACATTCTCCAGTGTGCGGTACGGCATGGTGCGGACATGGAACCACTCATTATTGGTCGTGCGCAACGGTATCTCCCGGGGTATGAGCGAGTCCAGCACCGCTTGTGCATTGGAGATCATGTCCACATCCGGAATCAGCGACCGTATATCTGCAAGTGGACGTCCCGTATCCAATGCCGCAAGCCGGAACACCCGCATGGCATCACGGGTGAATCTCCGTATGGCGAGGTGGTCATCTAAAAATATCGTGCCGATATTGACGTTCTCCAAGAGGTTCTTCATGTCATTCTGGATGCCCGTGAGCTGCTCGATCTTTACCTGCAGTTCCGCGTTCACCGTCACGATCTCTTCATTGACCGACTGGGGTTCCTCTTTGGACGTCTCGAGTTCTTCATTGGTGGACTGGAGCTCTTCATTGGTTGATTGCAGTTCCTCATTGGTGGACTTGAGTTCCTCGTTTGCCGCCTGCATCTCCTCGATGGTTGCCTGCAGGTTCTCTTTTGTGTACGCAAGATCCTGCTCGAGTTCCTCCACGCGCTTTGACTCCCCTTTTCCGGTAAGATGCTTTGCCTGCCTGCGTTTTTCCTGCGGAGGTAATGGGGTTTCCTGGAAACTTATCAGCAGCAGCTCCCGTGTTGCCTCCGGGTCAGCAAGCGGCCGAACTGTGAGGTCAACCCCGTGAATGCCGCCGTTCGTCCTGACCGGCAGCTCTTTTACTACAAACTGTCTCTTTTGTTCAATGGCGTTCTGGATGGCATAGCGTAAGTCCAGCTGCATCCCCTCGCGTGCCATATCGATTACGTTTAATGTTGCCTGCCCCTGTGCCGGCTGGAGATACTTCCCGGTGTCGCCGTGCACGTAGATGATGTCCCCTTTCTCATCGGTGATGACAGATGGTGGGGCAAAGGACTGGAGCAGCACGCGTTTTGTGAGCTCGGCAAAGTTTGTCTTATCCCTTTTGACTGCAACCTCGACAGCATCCTTTCCGGGCTGTTCACCGGTCCACGCAAAGCGCTGGGCGACAAGCGTCCGGGCGGGTAATAAGGAGAATTTGACCCGGTAGATCTTCCACTTTTTATCGAGCGGTCCGAAGAGATCGGTGAAATTCCCGATGCCTTCTGAAGGACTCAAAAAGAGCACCCCTTCCGGTCGAAGGGCGTAATGGAACGCCGGAATTACCCGGCTCTGGAGTTCGGTGCCCAGGTAGATCAGCAGGTTCCGGCAGCTGATCAGGTCCATCTTTGTGAATGGCGGGTCCTTGATGACGTTCTGGATGGCGAAGATGACCAACTCCCGGATCTCTTTTTTAATCCGGAAGCCGGTCTCCTCTTTTACAAAGAACCGTCGCAGCCGGTCGGGTGAGACATCGATGGCGATATTGGCCGGGTACGCGCCTGCCCGTGCTGTTGCGATCGAATTGTCATCGATATCAGTGGCATAGATCTGGAGCTTGAACTCCTGTTTGATCTCGTCCATGTACTCGCGGAAGAGCATGGCAAGCGAGTAGGCTTCTTCACCGGAGGCGCATCCCGGTACCCAGATACGGAAGATATAGTTCTCCGGTTTATTCCCAAACATCCGGGGCAGTGCCTCTTTATTCAGCGCTTCATACGCTTCTTTGTCCCGGAAGAAGCTGGTCACGTTGATGAGCAGTTCCTTGAAAAGGATTTGTATAAGATCTCTGTCAGAAAGCAGATTTTGAGACAATATACCTGCTGTTTTTTTAAAATGGGAGAAATTTATCATCAGGATATCAGAGGGGATCATGATTTCTTTTTTTTACCCGCTGCATACCAAAAAACGATCGGGGAAAATGTAACCGACCGATATCTGGTATACAAATAAATTTAACGAATTGGTGTGGTGCTGGCATAGTTAGTTAACCAAATTGATGGGGCTGTTTTATGTATTTTTACTTCAGAGGAAATTTACTCATGGATGACAGTGCGTGAAGCCCAATCCCCGAATGGGCCTTATCTCCCGTCCATCCACACGTATGGCATTGTGTAGTTTTCTTGTTGTAAGCATCCGCAAGGTCAAATGAGGCATTCTTTTTCCCAAAGATGACGATCCACCTCCCGATGGTAACACTGTACCTGGTGCTTACCTCTTTATGACAGAAGATAAACCTGACTGGATTTTACAAATATTGTTTCGTTTTTTCATAAGAAGCGGGGATTGACACATAAAAGAGGAGAGGGAGTTAATCTTTCTGATTAATACCCCTCTCATTAATTTTTTTTCATTAATCCCCGCGTTTATTTTACTTCTGTTACTTACCTGCGATACGCAAGGAACATCAGCTTGATCTGGCCAATGAAATCTACAGGGCCCGCGTTACTGGGTGGTGCTGCCATTCCCGGGGGGGCTGGTCACCGTATTCATTTGCAAGGTAACAGCTGTTTGCGCCAATGCTCTTCCGTTTAACGTTGCGCCAGTGTTTAGCGCAATATTCGTCGCAGCCAGAATATTTCCATTGAACGTAGAGTACGTTCCAAGTGTCGTTGCGCCAGCGACTTGCCAGTAGATGTTCTTTGCCTGTGCACCGCCACTGAGGATAACCTGCTTACCAGAGGCGATATCGAGAGTTCCTGGTATCTGGAATATCCATACATCATTTGGGCCGCCCGAGAGGATGACATCTGTTGATATTGTCACGGGAGTAGTAAACTTATAAAGACCAGGAGCGAGTGTCAGCCCGGCAAGATCTCCACCACTTCCAGTGTTAAGATAATCCGGTGATGTTCGTCCGGCGGCATCAGTGTACGCTGTTTGCATGTCGCCTACAGCCACGTTCAGTAAGACCGGTGCTATTACCCTGCATGCAGGGCCAGCAGCATCGACCGTGTATATTGTCCCAGTCACTTCTGAACAACTTAATGCAGTAATAGATGCACCGGTGATTGGACTCGTTCCAATATCTCCAGTAATCGCAGATGTAGGGACATTGGTGATTCCTGATTCTGACAGAATCGCGAAATGGCCGGCCGTCCCAAGATCCACTGGATCAGCGCCCATCACACCGGGAATAATCGCGGCTGTCATCAGGCATAACAATGCTATTGTAATAGCAAGGGAGAAAATTGTTCCTCCACTTTTTTTCGTACTTGTCATTTTTTACCTCCTTGATAGTTATTCTTCATGCTGGTTCGGGATATACGATCTTTGTCAGAAAGCAATTTTTAGAACAAATTTTGCAACAATGTGCCTGCTATTTTTTTAAAATGGGAGGAATTTATCACCAGGTGATCAGAGGGTATCAGAATTTGTTTTTTCCAGGGTTAGTTCAAGGACTCCATCGGAAAACCGCTTTTTACTAAAGCTTACTTCGTAGGGGATGGTGATCACTTTTTTATACTGTTTTACGGTATCAGATGCAACAATAGTAACCGAGGTCGGGTGGTTTTCAAGATCGATTTTGATTTTTTCCTCAGCTATGCCTGGCAGTTCTGTAAGGATGCAGAGGAATTTTCCTTTATCAAAAAGAGTTATCGCTGGTTCGATAGTTTTTATTGGTCTGGTATTTTTAGAATTTCCTGTTCGCATATTCCTGCTCTCCCGTTACTTTTTTTATGCGGTCCGGTGTTTTTTCCGGTTATTTTCAGTCATTTGCGTCATTGTTTTTCCTTCATGACGATATTGAACGCAGTTCCCGTTGTCCGGTCGAGTTTAATCGTCCCGTTCAACTGTTCCACCAGGCTCACCATCAACCGGTGCCCAAGCGATTGTTTACTTCTCATCCAGTCAAGGTCTTCTGGTATCCCGATCCCCGTGTCCTTAAAGGAGAGCACAAGGGTATCAGCTTCCCGGCGTCCTGCAATGGTGATCTCCCCTGTTGTACCTTTGGGAAACGCGTGCTTTATTGAGTTTGAGATGAGTTCGCTGATAATAAGGCTGATGGGGATTGCAGAGTCCAGGGTAACCTGCAGGTCTTTCATTTCGACGTTCAACCGGATATGCTGAGGATCGACATTATAGGACTTGAAAAGGCTCGTTCCTAAAAATGTGACGATTTCAGACAGGTCGATTCTGGAAATGTCCTCGGTACGGCACATCCTCTCGTGGACATGTGCCATCGCCATGATGCGGTTCTGGAAATCTCCCATGGTATCCAGAAGATGGGGGTCTTTGATATTCTGGGACTGGAGTCCGATGAGACTTAAAATAATCTGGAGGTTGTTCTTGACCCGGTGGTGGATCTCGCGGAGCAGCAGCACCTTCTCTTCAAGGGAGGCGTTGAGTTTCTCGGTGCGATCCGTAATTCCTTTCTCCAGTTCTTCGTTGAAATGTTTCAGCTTCTCTTCAGCCCGCTTGCGCTCGGTGATGTCCCTTACGATGCCGAGGACTATTGGGCCAAGTGACAGGTGCACCGAACCTAGTGTCACTTCCACGGGGAAGACGCTGCCGTCCTTTCGTATCTGGTGGCTCTCGAATGTGATCTGCTCACCTGCCATGACTTTGCCCCATAGCTTATGCTTTTCGGTCTGGATCACCTCGGGATCGAGGTCCCCAATTGACTTGGAAAGCAGCTCCTCCCGGGAATAGCCGAGATTCTGACATGCTTTCCGGTTGACCTCCAGTATCCGGCCAGTCTCGTCGTGCATGAAAATGGCGTCGGCAGCCTGTTCCATTATGGTGCGATACCGTTCCTCGCTCTCGCTGAGTGCCTCGTTTGCCCGCTGGAGGTCCGCAGTTCGTTCGTCTACGCGGCGCTCAAGCCCGAGCCGTTCAGTTTTAAGCTCCTCTTCGGTTTTCATCCGGAGCATGATCTCCCGGATGACCAGGTACACGCCGACCCAGACGGTGATGTACCCAAGCGCCCGGACGATGATTATCTCCTGTTCAAGGGCTGTTTTCAGGCCAAGGAGGGTCACCACGTGCGAAACCCCGAACAGGAAAAATGCGGCACCAATAAAGAGTGGGGTTGTAGAACGGATCTTCACGTACCCGATGATGCTCAATATCACGATCACGATGCAGAGGATGAGATTGACCAGCGTGACGGGATCAAAGAGCAGCTGCATGGGTACACTCCATTAACCGGGCACAAGGAGAATATGGAACCCCCTCTCCGTCCATCCACACGTGTGGCATTGTGCAGATTCTTGTTGTAAGGATCCACAACGAAGGATCCACAACGTCAAATGAGGCATTCTTTTTCTCAAAGATGACAAACCACCTCCTGCGGGTACCATTATACCTGGTGCTTACCTCTTTATGACAGAAGATAAACCTGACTGGATTTTACAAATATTGTTTCGTTTTTTCATAAGAAGCGGGGATTGACACATAAAAAAGGGAGAGGGAATAATTCTTTTTAATTAACCCTCTCATAATTTTTTTTATTAATCCTTATGTTTATTCCACTTCCTTACCTTACCTGAAGATACTCACGAAGAACATCTTGATCTGACCGAACATATCTACAGGGCCCGCGTTACTTGGTGGTGCTGCCATTCCCATTGCGGGGCTGGTCACTGCATTCGCGTCCAGTGTAACTGCGGTCTGTGCAAGTGCTCTGCCGTTTAATGTTGCGCCAGTATTCATCACAATAGCGGTCTGATCCAGAACATTTCCATTGAACACTGAGCCTGTTCCCAGTGTCGTCTGGCCAGCGACTACCCAGTAGACGTTCTTTGCCTGTGCACCGCCACTGAGGATAACCTGCTTACCAGAGCTGATATCAAGAATTTGTGCAACCTGGAATATCCATACATCATTCGGGCCGCCCGAGAGGGTGACATCGGTTGGTATAAGTAAGCCAGTACCCCATTTGTAGACACCGGGGGCAAGCGTCATCCCGCCGATATTTCCGGCGCCGAGTTCAGTAACATCCGGAGCTCGTCCGGCAGCATTCGTGTACGCGGCTTCCATGTCGCTGATAGCGGTAGTCATTCTGGCTGGAGTCGGGGGCGTATAATCGGCTGCATATACCCTTCCAAGAACCAGTGACGATGTTGAAAACTGATTCGAGGGATCCATGATGAGTCCAAATCCAGTCATTGACGTTGCAGCGATTGGACTAACTCCAATATTTCCAACAATTGAAGTGGTTCCGGTAGTTGTGATTCCTGATTTTGTCAGAATCGCATAATTACCGGCTGATCCAAGATTTACCGTTGTTGCAGTGCCGCTGTTACGGGGTGC
>JAUSBW010000147.1 GCA_030651815.1 Methanoregula sp. | reverse complement strand
AGGGGTGGTAAGGTTCTAGGTTTACTGCCATTTCTATGAGCTGTCCGTGATTCTGTCCTTTGATACCGTCCAGCTCCGGCTTGTTGTTCGGCTTCATGCTGCATTACAAGATTCAGGAAAAAGGTGATAAGTGCTTTCAGATCCTCATCCTTATCGCCAAGATAATCTTGGATAAAGTCGCTTAGTTGCATTGCTCTGATCTCCAGTTGTTGTTTTGAATTAGAGATCAGGGCGTTTTTGAATTTACAGCAACTTGTTTACACTATCCAACGGTTTTTCCCGCAATATAAAAGGCAGAACAAAAACAGATCATAAAAAACGATCACCATTTGTAGAGGAATAGGATAATAGTACCTTGAAATGGTACGGGCATTTGTTGCACTCGAGCTTTCTCCGGAGATTAAAGAGCAGCTAACGGCAGCGCAGGATGTACTGCGTGGGTGCAGGGCGCGCCTTACATTTGTAGAACCTGCACTCATCCATATCACCACCAAATTTCTTGGTGAGATCGCAGAGCAGAAGATTCCTGCTGTGAGAAACGCACTCCGCAAGGTTCAGGCTGCCCCGTTTTTAGTTACTGCGCACAAAATTACCGTAAATAATCCGTCACGTCCGCACACGGTCTGGTGTACAATCGAGGATTCCGGTGAATCCGGGCAGGTTTTCCAGGGTATCGAAGATGCACTTTTCCCCCTGGGTTTTTCCCGCGAAACCCGCACGTTTACTCCCCATGCAACCGTGGCGCGGGTCAAATCACCGGATCCATCGCTTTTTGAATCTATCAGCCAGCTGAAAAACAGAGAGTACGGGAGCTGCATGATCAGCGGGATGAAATTAAAAAAGAGCACCCTGACACCACAAGGACCCGTCTATGAGGATCTGCTGGAGGTGAGATGGTGACCCGGTTGCCACTCGAAGATGCCGTTCTTGCTATCCTCCGTCCGACTCTTGAGGAGCGCGAGCATGTCTGCGGCATAGCAAAACGCCTGCTTGAGGCGATTGCACAGAGCGGGAAGGCGCAGGGCATGGTCGTAGGATCGATTGCCCGCCACACGTGGGTCAGGGGTGACCGGGATCTCGATGTGTTCATGCTCTTTGACGCCGGCCTCTCCCGCGAGCAGCTTGAAGAGGAGGGGCTCGCCCTTGCAAGAAAGATTGCATTGGAGTTCTCGACAAAGTTTCACGAAAAGTACGCCGAGCACCCATACATCAATGCGGTCATCGATGACGTGGATGTAGATCTTGTGCCCTGCTATAATGTGGACAGTGCAATCAGGATCCAGAGCGCAGTTGACCGCACCCCGTTTCACACGCGCTATATTACCGACAAGATCAATGGCCTGATCGATGACGTGCTCCTGCTCAAGCGGTTCACAAAAGCCGGGGGCATCTATGGCTCCGATCAGATGACCGAAGGATTCTCCGGGTATCTCTGCGAGCTGCTGGTGCTCTACTATGGCGGGTTTACCCCGCTCCTGAAAGCCACGGTTGAATGGCATCCGCATATCGTTATTGATCCGGAGCATCACGCAGCAAAAGAGTTTGATGAACCCCTCATTGTGATTGACCCGGTGGATCCACGGCGCAATGTTGCAGCAGCAGTTTCACTTGATCGCATGGTGGAGTTTGTGGAACTTGCACGGGGATACCTTGAATCACCATCAGAAAAATATTTTTTGGTACCTACTCCGCAGACAATCACAAAAAAAGAGCTTGCTGCCCTTCTTGCAAATCGGGGCACGGGTCTCTATGCGATTACGTTTGCCACACCCCCCTATATTGAAGAAGTCATTGTCCCGCAGCTCAAACGAAGCATGACTGCCATCAGCGAACACCTGGAGCGGAACGGGTTTGCCGTGCATCACGCCCACTATACCATGGAAGAGGAACGATGCATGTTCCTTATGGAATTGTTAGTAACAGAACTTCCCAATATCCGCATACACAAGGGACCCCCGCTCTGGAACCGGGTGAATGCTGAAAAGTTTCGGGAGAAGCATGTAGTTTCTCCCTTACCGGGGCCCTATATCAACGATGGGAAATATGAGATGGAAGTGCCCCGTGAATTTACCAGGGCCGACGATCTGCTCACCTCAGAAACCCTGCTTCAGGTGAGATTGGGAAAGCATGTCCGGCAGGTGCTTGCAAACGGCTGGGAACTTAAGAAGGGAACAGAATGCTGGCATGAGGAGTTCGCACCGTTCATTGCAGGATTTTTTGACCGATGCTCTCCGCTGGTGCGAGTCAAGCGACCGTGAAAAAAAAGGGAGTATGTATCCTGATGTAAAATACGCCCAAATCTGGCTCCGTTTCTCCTTATTGTGTCCCGGTCTATGCCGGTAAACCCCTAAAATCCCCCATTTTCTGTTCCTGTGGAAAACACGCCTGTTTTACGCCCTGTTTGCCGAAATACGGCAGGAAAGCCTCCTTCCTAACGCCCGCCAAAGGCCCTTAAATCGAGGCTTCGTCACCTTTTAGCCCATACGGACCTTAGAAACCCTGCCGGAACGCGAGTATGAGGCTTTTTTTCCCGGGGAGGTTCAAAAAATGAGGGGATATGATAACTTCAGGGAAATGTGAGATTGGCGGAATTCTTTTTTCTCCAGGACATACTCATTAGCCTGAACAGAGACTCATTTCTTTGAATTTTTCTTAATTTTAGCCAAAGCCAGTTTCTCGACTGCTGCTGTATCGAAACCTGTAGTCATGGTAAGTTTCTGGTTCTGCACAGCACTGTCGACAAACCCTTTGCCGGTGGGCGTGCGGATAATTAAGGTAGTGGTGCCCGCAGGGCTCCCGATCGCACCGGCGGAGATATCTGATAGCACTGCAGTGAGATCCGTGCAGTAGTGGCAGCCTTTGCGGATGCAGGTTTCCAGTTCCGCTAGCGGCACAATAGTAGTTGTTCCATCGTGTTTGAGCACTTCGAGTTTTCCTTTTACATCCAGTTTGCGGATCTCGTACGGTTCTAACTTGTACTGGGTGCGGAGTTTTCCCTGGATGAGGGCGGTGTAATCGAACGTCTCTGTGCAGAACAAGCCGATTACCAGTCGGATTGCTTTCCCATATGGCATGAGCAGATCGTTATCGCTCTCCCGCATGCGTGCCACTGCCTGCACAGCACAGGGAACACCGATGACCGCAATCCTCTTGAATTTTCGTTCAACAACCGCGTGCTTGAGCGCAGCAAGTAGCGGCACCCACCAGCTATACCTGCTGCCAGCCTGCTGGATAAGCACATCGGATTTCGTAATGAGAACCGATGACGGTTTTAGTGTCCAGCGATCTTCAGTAACGGTTACGATTGCATCGATAAGTCCCTGATCCAGAGCACTGGCAAGAATTGCCGTCACCGCTCCCCCGCTCTGTTTATGCGGGACTTCAAACGCAGCATTCGCACAGGCAAGTTCGAGATAATTCCCGAGCGTCTCTGCCGGTTGTTCGCCAACCCATGGGCATACCGAATAACACGCCCCGCAGCTCACGCCATCGGTTGCCTGTTTGCAGTACCCGTTGCTCTTTGGGGCAAGCACCATCTCCCCTTCATCAAAGGAGATGACATCTGCCGGACAGACCGCCACGCAGGCACCACATCCCGAGCATATACCCGCATCCCAGACCTCGCTTTTCAAATCGAGATAACTCTTGAGTGCCATCACCATCACTCCCATGTGTACTTGTTTGCAAACGGACGTGCACTTGCCGGTGAAATCCGCGTGTAGTCAGACACCAGCAGCGGGGCCGGGTCGAGATTGAACTGCTTTGCAAAATCCTCTATGATCGGTTTGATCATTGCTTTCTGTTCTTCAGTTGCCGGAGTCTGTTTGGCACCGACCCCGAGATGTTGTTCATCCACCGGACCGCGAACAAGGATCTCGCCGCCGTGAATACCGCTGCCGACACCCCGCTCCGATATCGGTGTTACGCCATTAAGACCTAAAACAATGAGAAGCCCCCCGGCCATATATTCACCAAGGAATGCCCGCGCTGCACCCCCGACCACAAGGATCGGTCGCTTCTCCATGTATTGTTTCATGTGGATGCCGCCACGGTACCCGATATTGTCACGGACATAGACCCTGCCGCCCCGCATGCTGTGGGCAACAGCGTCACCGGCACTCCCGTGGATGATGATCTTGCCCTTATCCATGGTATTGCCGGGTGCATGATCCGCGTTGCCGTGAACAATGATGGTGGGGCCGCTCATGAACATGCCCAGATCCCCGCCCGGGACACCGTTTACCGTGATGGTGACGTCATCGCCTCTCACACCATCGCCAATAAAACGCTGGCCGAGAACATTGTCGATGATGATCTCTGTAGCACCGTCAGCAATCGCAGCCCGGATCTTCTGGTTCAGAGGCGTGTAATGGAGCCGGTGTGCATCAATGCGTACTGTAGTCATACTTTTAAGCCCCCACGGTCTTGACATCGAGGACTTCCATTAAGCCTTCGTCAAGCATATAGCCCCTCAGCCGGTCGCGGTTGCCCCGCAGGCTCTCGATGCTGTTGATGCCCGCAGCCCCCATGAGTTCTGCCAGTTCAAGGGTCCAGCCGTGGATAAGGTTTTCAACCTGTACGGAATTGGTTTCCGGGTCTAGTCTCCTGACCAGCTCAGGTTTCTGGGTGGCGATACCCCACGCACAGTTACCCTGGTAACACGTACCGCAGACCCGGCAACCCATGGCAACCAGTGCGGATGTGCCGATATAAACTGCATCAGCCCCAAGACATATAATCTTCGCTACATCAGCACTCTCGCGGATACCGCCGCTTGCGATGATGGATACTTCGTTTCGGATACCCTGCTGGCGGAGTTTGGCATCCACGCTGGCAACCGCGGCTTCAACCGGGATACCCACGTGATCGCGGAATACCCGGGGGGCTGCACCTGTTCCGCCACGGAAACCGTCAATTACAACGGCATCGGCAGATGATCGTGCGATACCTGCAGCAATAGCAGCAGAATTGTGGACTGCTGCAATTTTTACAAAGACCGGTTTTTTCCATTCTGTGGCTTCTTTTAAGCCGCGTACCAGCTGCTTGAGATCTTCAATACTGTAGATATCGTGGTGCGGAGCGGGGCTTATCGCGTCGCTTCCTTCCGGAATCATCCGGGTGCAGGACACATCAGCACAAACCTTCTCGCCCGGCAGGTGCCCGCCAATTCCCGGTTTTGCCCCCTGGCCGATCTTGATCTCAATGGCAGCGCCACGTTCGAGATAATTGATGTCCACTCCAAAGCGGCCGGATGCCACCTGGACAATCATATTTTTCTGGTACGGGTAAAGGGACTCGTGAAGACCGCCTTCCCCGGTTCCCATGAACGTGCCGATTCGGCTCACGGCTTTTGCAAGCGCGATCTGGGCGTTTAAGCTGATGGCACCATAGCTCATGTGCCCGATCATGATCGGAGTCTCGATCTGGAGATTCGGGGTGAGCTTCGTTATGAGTTCGACCTCGCCATCCGGGAGCTGCTTTAACTTGAGCGATGATGGTTTCTTCCCGATATAGGTACGCAACTCCATGGGTTCACGCAGGGGATCGATGCTCGGGTTGGTTACCTGGCAGGCATCCAGCACCAGCCGGTCAAAGATGACCGGGTAGGGCTTTGCATTTCCCATACCTGCAAGAATAATTTTGCCGGTCTTTGCCTGGTTGAAGATCGCTTCCCGGACTTCCCGGGTCCAGAGCGGGTGGCTCCGGTAATCATTGGGTTTTTCCTCGATATCGATCGCATCGCGCGGGCAGAAAGCGAGACAGCGGTGGCAGGCAACACAGTTACGGGAATTTATCCTTATGTCATCTCCTTCTTTTTTAAAGACCCCATACGAGCAGTTTTCAACACAGCGTCCGCAGGACATGCAGCGATCAGGATCAATCGATACTTTGAATTTGAAGGGGATGCTCCCGATACTCATGAGTACACCCTCCCGATCACCGGTTCGCCGGCCTTTGGCATGGTGATATTTTCAACATCCGGATCGATCGTCCGGATTGCTGCTTCTTCGCTGGAGATGTAAAGGCGGTCACCGGATTCACCACTGACGAGGGGGCGGAGTTTGATCCTGTCGGTGAATCCCACCAGCGCATTTTCGTTGGCAACACAGATGGCAAACGGACCGTTCATAAGTGCAGGTCCATATGTGAGACGTATGGCCCGGTTGAGCTCCTGCTCTTTTGGGGGCATCCGGTCAATCTCTTCCCAGAACGGTGGGGCAAGTGCCCGCACAGCCAGTTTCTCTGAGAGCCCGTGTTTCCGTACAAGCAGATCTACGAGATAGGCAACCACTTCTGTATCCGTGTACATGGTGCATTTGTAGCCAAAACTCTCGATGTAGCGTCGGTTTGTCCCATAGGATGTGATCTCCCCGTTGTGCACAACGCTCCAGTTTAAGAGATTAAAAGGGTGCGCTCCTCCCCACCAGCCGGAAGTATTTGTCGGGTACCGGTTGTGGGCAAGCCAGAGGTATCCCTTGTAATCCTCGATCCGGTAAAAATTTGCCACATCTTCCGGCCAGCCGGCTGCTTTAAAGACCCATAAGTTTTTTCCTGAAGAGAAGATCAGCGCACCGTTCTTTTCTGCGTTCACCTTCATGACCAGATGGGTGACAATGTCTTCATCGGGTGTGGTACTTTTAGGCATCAGGCTGCGGTCAGGACGGAAGAAATATCTCCAGGGTGTGTGGACTTTCCGGATATTGGGCTGCTCATACGTCTTGATCTGCTCATCGTGTACAATTGTTCCCCATTTCTCAAGCAGGATATCAATGGCAGTCTTGTTCTCACGGATGTTATCAAAGAATACATGCAGGGCATAGTAGTCCTTCTGACATACTCCCACGGCTAAAGCGCATGGGGTTCTAACGTTGCCGGGCATTCCAGCATTGCGTCGTGGGGTATCAGTGCTCCCATCGTACACATCTCTTTCTGCGTACGATCGATCATAACATTGGTGCTCAGTTTGA
>JAUSBW010000145.1 GCA_030651815.1 Methanoregula sp. | reverse complement strand
GGTTGAGACGGGCTTCCAGTTCAGCTATCCGGGCCTCCAGTTGTGCAATCAGTTCTTCCTGTTTCTTGACGTGCGTGATGATCGCTTCGGGTCCACAATAGTAGATCTCCAGTACCTCTTCACGTTTCATCGTCATTATGTGATATAATATAAATCTCTCCTAGTATATCGATCTGCCGGTTTGCTCGCGTATTTCAGAGAACCGGGCTCATAAAGCCAAGGAAAAAAGATGGAGATCTGGATAGTTACAATTTTTGATTGATCATGAGCCCGCTTCACCCACCAAACAACCCTAGGAGCAAATCTCTATCTGCCATGAGTTCCGCCAATAGAAATACGATCGCGGGTCTCTTTTGACCCAAACTTATTTCGCATCATGAACCAATTTTCGAACAAAGATATTGATGAGGTTCTACCATGTCAAATAATTTCATGCAAGGTAAATCAATCGTTAAGAATTCAGTGAAGGTCATTCTGTGCATTTTCCTGTTCTTCGTCATTATGCAGGGAGTTCAGGCAGCAGAAACGTATACGTTCGTTACAAAATGGGGAACCCGGGGCTATCAGGAGGGTCAGTTCGACGAACTCCACGGTATCGCAGTAGATTCGTCCGGCAATGTTTACGTTGCAGGGGGGTATCCTATGGATCTGATCCAGAAGTTCAGTTCAACCGGGATATTTTTAACAAAATGGACCCCGGGAGGATATCACATGGCTATTGCAGTTGATTCTTCGGGCAATGCCTACGTCACTGACTTCACAAACCAACAGATCCGAAAGTTCAGTTCAACCGGGACATTGTTAACGAAATGGGGATCATTGGGGTCAGGTGACGGGCAGTTCAGAAATCCTTGGGATGTCGCGGTTGATTCATCCGGGAATGTCTACGTCGCGGACTCAAAAAACCATCAGATCCAGAAATTCAGTTCAACCGGGACATTTTTAACGAAATGGGGATCATTGGGGTCAGGTGACGGGCAGTTCAACTTGCCTATAGGTGTCGCAGTTGATTCTTCGGGCAATGTCTACGTTGCTGACAATCGTAACCAACGGATCCAGAAATTCAGTTCAACCGGGACATTTTTAATGAAGTGGGGAACTTCAGGGTCAGGAGACGGGCAGTTTTCCAATCCTATGGGTGTTGCAGTTGATTCATCTGGGAATGTCTACGTTACTGACACAGACAACACTGAAATCGGCATTAATCGGATCCAGAAATTCAGTTCAACCGGGACATTTTTAACGAAATGGGGTACCGGTGGATCCGGAGACGGGCAATTCTTTCAACCCATTGGTGTCGCGGTTGATTCGTCGGGCAATGTCTATGTTGCCGACTCGTTAAATTATCGGATCCAGAAGTTTGCACCCCAAACCGTAACCCCGACTGCAACCCTAACCCCCACGCCAACTCCGACAACGGTTCCAACGACAATTCCCACAACAGCAATAACAACGGGAACACCAGCAGTTACGATATTAACATCCGGTACCGGAAATTATTACCTTGGTGACGATATAACGTTCTACGGTACTAATACCGATACACGGAACACATATCTTTTTCTCACCGGACCCAACATGAAACCGCTGGGTTCACAAATCCAAACCGAATTCCCTCGTATTTACTCAGTAACAGATGGTGTTGCTTCAACATTCCAATCGGTTGATGTCGGACTTGATAACACGTGGTCATGGAAATGGAGCACCTTAACAACTCAACTTGATCCGGGTTCCTATATCATATATGCGGTCAGCACACCAAATGACGTTGGACATCTGACCACTGCTAAATATAGTAGAATTGAGGTTAATCTTCTTAAGCCGTATGTAAGCGCAACAGTTTCACCATCAATCATAAAAAAGGAGGATACATTACGCATAACCGGAACAGCAACAGGCCATCCAAGTCAGGGTATTGCAATTTGGATTATGAGTGAAGATTATGCAAATCGTTATACTGTAAACCCGGATTCTACTGGAGCATTTTCATGGGTACTTGACAGTTCAATAACGAACACCTTACCCGTGGGCACATATTATGTTCTTTTGCAACTCCCGTATCCGACAGCAAATGCATTTCAGAAAGTCCTCATTGACGACTGGGTTTGGGGTTTGCTCCCTGATGGTAATGCCGGAATAAAAATTATCAAGTTTATCGGATCTGATAGAACGGTGAAGGGAGCCGAAGCTGCGGCTGCTATTATGCAAGCGGGTCCTCACAATGATATTTTTACGGAACTCCAGTTTTCAGTGGAAAATTCAACGGTTACGACATCCTCCCCAACAACATTACCTACTGCCACAATTACTACAGTTCCAACAACAATTCCCACAACTCAATATACAACCGCAATAACTACCAGTCCAACAACCACAATAACAACTAGACAAACAACTGTAGTAACTACAGTCCCTACACCAACCACTGATAATGATGCGAAGATCGCAGCCCTTGAAAAACAACTTGCAGAACAAAAACAGAAAATAGAGGAGCAGGGAAATCTTTTAAATCAAATAACCAACTTTTTAAGAAATATTTTTGGTTGGAAATAATTTTTTTTAACAGGGTGTAATATATTTACACTCACTCCTGTTACGGCTCGATGAAATTTCAGCAAATTTTAGGACAGTCCCAAAAATAAAATTTTGCGACGCACTTTCCGCTAACACACTCGAATTATTAATTCTACCCTCTTAATATTTTTTATTGATTTTATTATTTTTGATATAATTCGGTAATTTTCCATATTTTAATTCCCCCTCGACACCTTCCACATCTCGGAATTTTTTAAAATAAGCATCATGGAGTGCTTCTTCAGCCGCAGCCGGTCTACTCGTTTTAGCCCATCTTACAATAATTTTTGAAGAATCGATTTTCCCCCTTTTAATACCATCATGTATATTTTTACCCGATGAATGAGGTAATTTACTTTGCACAAGACCCCGTCTAACTCTTTTATTTAAATCCGCTGTTTTACCGATGGTCAAACTGCCTATAGAATCCTTAATTTTTACCTCATAAACCCCAGGATCACTATCTATTTTCACCCCTCCCGATTTCTCATCTATTTCAATATCCTTCCAGGAAACCCAGTCAGTCCAATTAAGTAATATTTCAGGAATTTTTATGCTTTCTTTCCCCATCATATACCTCGCTTTTGTGTGTGTGCTCTTATCTTCTTTTGATAGGTAAACAATTTTCTGCTAATTCAAAAACACCATGTTCTCAAATAGAGCAATAAAAATGAATTCAAGATGACCGAATGATTCCAATAGATTTAAAAATTTGTGCATAGATGTCTCAAAGAATTGGGTGTCTGTACTATGCAGGATAAATCAATCGTTAATAATTCAATGAAAGTCTTCCTATGCGTTCTCCTGTTCTTCGTCATTATGCAAGGGGTTCAAGCAGCAGAAACGTATTCGTTTGTTACCAAATGGGGAACCCGGGGGTCCGGTGACGGGCAGTTCAGTAACCCTGAAAGTATCGCTGTTGATTCGTCGGGCAATGTCTATGTTGCTGACAGGAACAACCAACGAATTCAGAAATTTAGTTCAACCGGTACATTTTTAGCGAAGTGGGGTTCACAGGGGTCCGGTGATGGGCTGTTTGGTGGACCCAAAGGTGTCGCAGTAGATTCGTTGGGCAATGTCTACGTTGCTGACGAGAGTAACAATCGGATCCAGAAATTCAATTCAACCGGGACATTTTTAACGAAGTGGGGGTCAGGTGGAATAGGAGATGGACAATTCTTCTATCCGGACGTTGTTGCAGTAGATTCGTCGGGCAATATCTACGTTGCCGACTCGTTAAATTATCGGATTCAGAAATTTAGTTCAACCGGTACATTTTTAGCGAAGTGGGGATCACAGGGATCTAGTGATGGGCAGTTCAGTGGTGATGGACAGGTAAAACACTTGGGTATCGCTACTGATCCATCGGGCAATGTCTATGTTGCCGATACAAACAACTATCGAATCCAGAAATTTAGTTCAACCGGTGCATTTTTAGCGAAGTGGGGATCACAGGGATCTGGTGACGGGCAGTTTAAGCAACCCTGGAGTGTCGCGGTTGATTCATTGGGTAATGTATACGTAGCTGACGGGAATGGGATCCAGAAGTTCAGTTCAACCGGTACATTTTTAGCGAAGTGGGGATCAGGAGGATACGGTGATGGGTATATCAGCGTTCCTATGGGTATCGCTGTAGATTCATCGGGCAATGTCTATGTCTCTGACTATAGTGACAATCTGATTCAGAAATTTGCATTCCAGACCGTAACCCTGACTGCAACCCCGACCCCCACGTCAACTCAGACAACGGTTCCAACGACAATTCCCACAACTCAACATACTACTGCGATCACAACCGGTCCAACAACGATATCTACCACAGTCAAGCCAACAACACAGATAACCACAATAACAACCGGACTAACAACCAGTCCTACGATAGCACCAACCACATATCAGACAACAATAAATACCCCGACTCCTAAACCAACCCCAAATTATGATGCAAAGATAGCAGCTCTCGAAAGTCAACTTGCAGTACAAAACCAGAAAATAGAGGAGCAGGGGAATATTTTGGATAAGATAACCAGCTTTTTAAGAAATGTTTTTGGTTGGAAATAATTTTTTAGAATAATATAATATTTTTTGCTCTTACTTATGTTACTGCTCTGATAAGTATCAGCAAATTTCGTTACAGTTCCTCAAAATTAATAAAATTCGCTTTGTTCAATCATATCCGTAAAATGATCCATCTGTATTATATCCAATTCCTACAGACGGGATTTTTCCATGGCTTCCACGATGTTCTTCCCAACAATATTTACAAAAAAAATTTCCACACGGACCACATTGGATGATGTCAATAGGTTTTATTATTCTATTGCAATTAGGATTTCTACAATTTGTATCATGTAACGAAGATCTATCATGACTTTTCTTGAGGAGACACGACTCTTTGAATAATTTGTCACTATTTACCGGATTTAAACTTAACACATAATTTAAAACACTCAAGGCATCCTCATACCTCGCAAAAAATTTTAGAATCTCTATCTTTTTTGACAATAGGTTCCAATTTTCTGGGTCTGTCCTCAACCTATTATCAACAATGCTTAAAGCATCCTCATACCTCATTAAAAATTCGAGAATCTCTATCTTTTCTGATAACAGGAACCAATTTTCTGGCTCTCGTGTTAATATTGAATTAACAATACTCAAAGCATCTTCATATCTTTCTAGATCTTTCAGAAGAGTGATCTGTGTCAATACCCATTTAGCGGGAAAAGTACACACTACACATTAGGTCTCCTATCAGATACCAGAATTGACTTCATACCCAAGACGTTGAGTTGATCACGCACATCCTTTGTAACGTTCACATAGAACGACTCAACCTCCTTCCCAAGAT
>JAUSBW010000143.1 GCA_030651815.1 Methanoregula sp. | reverse complement strand
ACCCATTTAGAGGAGATCGTACACACTACAAGCGAGAAGATATTTTTCGATCTTTTCAAAATTTGCTTATTTTCAAATTTAGAGCGCGAATCGCAGAGGAAACTACTTTCTCTTATAGTGTCTAAATATACACTACATTGTCTGTGTTCTATATAATCACGATAAAGGATTTGCGAGATTAACTTCACGTCGCGGATTTGAAAATAATTCTGGAACTAGAAAGGATACCTCATGTGTGTAGTGTACAATTTTACCGCTAAATGGGTCTTTAGGGTTTCAACAAAGCCGAAATAACGTTTAATAAGTGCCGTCAACAAGGTACTTCCTAATGAAACAACCTCCGGCAACCCGGACGGTTGTTTGGGGAAAGGAAATTGCATATGAGAATACAATGGAAAATTGGATCCGTGGCACTGCTCCTGCTCATTATCGCGGTGCCGGCAGTCCTGGCGGCGACGTCCTGTGCCGATGGCTGCAGCTGTATGGTTTCCGAGGATGCAAAGAACAAGGGCTATTCCTACTGCCAGGGAAAAGAGACCCCCTGCGGTACCGATATTATCGGAAGAACGCAGTACTGTTACAGTATTGTGCCTATGGCAACCGCGATGACACCTGCTGTCACGTATCAGACCCCAATGGCGACAAGCTGCAGTCAGGGATGCGAATGCATGGCTGAACCTGATGCAAAAGTAAAGTTCGGGGGATTGTACCAGCGCTGCTCCGATACCGTATGCGGCTACATGCAGGGCGCAAATGGTGCAGGCACGTCAAACGCAGCGAGCGTCGCCATGCCGAAGTACTGCTTCAGGAAGTATGAGCAGGTGACGACCGTTCTGGCCACGCCGGCAATAACCTGCCCGGCGGGTTGCTCATGCATGAACGAGGCGGATGCAAAGGTAAAATTCAACGGGGCCTACGAGCGCTGTTCCAACACAGCCTGCGGGAACGATATGGCAACGGTGTCGGTTTCCACCCGCTATTGTTACCGTGCGATCTTGTCCCCGGTGACAATGGTCAGTGCCGTGCCAACCGTCCAGGCTGTCTGTCCTGACGGCTGCAGCTGCATGAGCGATGAAGAGGGACAGAAAATGGGGTACTCGTACTGCAACGGCGTTCAGAAAATCTGCGGGTACCAGTCGTGGACGGGATTGACAGCCTCGACCAGCGGGCAGCGCCCACTCTATTGTTACGGTAAAGGGACTCCTTCTACCTGCGGCGAAGGATGCTCATGCATGAGCGAAGCTACTGCGGTCAAGAAGTTCGGGACGTACCAGTTCTGTTCGAATACGATCTGTGGATACGAAAAGTCCGCTATTACCGGAACGATCAGCACGACTTCAAACGTGCCTGTCGCTACCGCAGTCATCTCCCAATACTGCATCAGGAAAGCCGGGGTTCCGGCGAATGTGACGGGATGCAGTTACAACAAACCTGAACTATTCGCTCACTTAGGGAATAAATTCACATTGAGCTTCCCTTCGAGTTCCCTGACCTTCTTGGGTACTTCAGTTATCTGTTCGAATCCTTCATAGGAAATTCTCATCACTTTGGAAAAGATTAGCAGGACATCCTTTGGTGAATATTCTGAGGTCAAATCTGCTCTCTTGATAAGAGCCAGAATCTTACAATAGAGATAAAGACAAAGAAATCCAACAAAAAGATGTCCGCATACAGCGCTTCGATCCCCAAGATACAGGATATCCGCTTGAATCTCATTTTTCAACGTATCGAAGTGTTTTTCGACCAGATCCCGGGTTTTATACAGTTCATAGATCTCTAGCGAAGTCTTATCGACATTGGAAAGAAAAAGAATCCTACCAGCCAGTTTCTCCCGTGACTTCGCCTCATCTTTCGTTATCGAACCTTTTTCAACTTTATCAAAGAGCGTTTTTCTCTCTTCGAGCTTCAGGTCCTCGTCCTCAAAGAGATAGAGAAACTTATTCTCAAACCCACGTTTGCCACAATGGATCAGACGCGTATGGTAACGGAACGTATCATTGAGATGCACCCGTGTTTCGAAATAGTTGCTGTTTCTGCGTTGTGGAAGAATAAATGAGCAATCTCGCAGGATTATCTCGTTCGCGACATCGTCTGAGACAAATCCCCGATCGAGAATGAGAATCACATTACGGAGCTGGAGTTCATTCATTGAGGGTAGAAGAGTTGAGATGTCCTTCACCGAACCAGGTATCGGGCGAAGCATCACCGGTAGTCCAGTTTCAAGTCCGGTAAACAGGGCAATATTTACCTGCGGAAGGGAGATCTCATTCGCATTATGACCCCATTCGGCAAGGGAGAGATTATCGGATAGGGAAAAGACAAATGAGAGATCATAAATGAGGTGGCGATTGCCCTGCCGGAGATACTTAAACACCATGTCCTGTCCCAGGATATCAGTTCCGATGGCGCGCAAAGTGGCGGAGAGGTTCTTCGGAGAGCAATCCGGTGATATTCCGTAAGGTTTGTCCAACTTTTCCCACGACGACCGAACTCTTTTGAGGGGGAGATAACCGGAGACGCGGGTGAAAACAAGGGCAATGATTTCCTGCCAGTGATCTGGGAACGACTCTGTGAGAATGGGAACAAGTTCCTGAAACTCCTGAGTAAGAAGTTTGACATTGCCATATTCCACAGCAGAACGAGGTCTGGATACCGACGGAGTGGTATCTGGATCCTGAGACAGTCTGGAAGATCCTTTTGTCAGAATGCCACGATCCGGGGTAAGTCGTCCAATATAATACGAGACTTTTTTCGTCTTTTTTGTTTCTCTGTTGTACACACTCGTCGAATGATAGACATACGGTTTGTCTTGGATGTACTTGATCTCAAGGCATTTCTTTCCCATATCACGTTGCTTCTTTAGCCATTCCAATGCCCATTCTTCCATGTATCAATATTAGGGATTAATAATATATAAATATTTCGCCAATATGACGTCCATATTCTAAAAGAAGGCTGAATTTCAATTTATATTCCCTAACTTAAGAATAGTTTGGGAACAAAGAGAAGCAGGCCTGCACAGGAACCTGCACAGCTAACACTGGCTGCGTAATGGTGGGCACGGAGAAGAACTCTGCCACCGGTGAAGAGACCCCGATATGCAAGTGCCAGCCCGGATCATGCTCTTTTGATTATTCCCTCGACACCTGTACAGGCAGTTGTCCCCTGACCGGGCAGGCCTGCCAGGTAAATACCATGTCAAAGGACCCCCGGACCGGAAAAACCCTCTTCGCCGAATGCCACTGCAAAGCTGGTGGGACTGCCGTGGTCGCAACCCCGCAGGTAGCCGGTGTGGGAAATGCAACAGGAGCGGGGGCAATCGTCACTGCGGTAAAACCCTGTGGCTGCGACCCGGTTGCGAACACCTGTACCGGTACCTGCGATGGGAGCGGTGTTTGTACCCCGGCAAAGACCACTATGGACACAGCAGAAAAGATCCTCTGCGTCGATTGCCAGTGCACCCCCGGCTGCATCTACGACCCGGCAACGAACTCCTGTACCGGTTCCTGCCCTGAGGGAGGAGCGTGCCAGCTGGTGACCGTAAAAGACCCGGTGACCGGGGTGGAGAAGACCGGATGTTCCTGTGGGAATGCCGTGACAGGCGCGACACCGGTACCGGTGCCCGTGTCTACCTCTGCAACTGCCGATCCATTCAGTCACCTTGGGAACATTTTCAGATCATTCTTCGGCTGGAAGTAATCCCTCCTCTTTTTCCCGTAATGTCTCATTTGTGAGAAAAAGCTCTCTTCATGTCATCGTATCGGTAATGCGATACCGCCAGGTTCACGACATGCGTGATAAATTCTCATCGATAAATTCCGGGCAAAAAGACGGTTACATTATGTATATTTTCTGTGAATCCTGAGAAAAGCAACACTGTTTTTTCCTGAACATAATCTGGCGGGATGAAGTGGCTTCAAATGGTATGGTAATCAGTCCCTTGTCCGGGCATTCAAGAACCAGATCGCAAAAGTGGTACTTCACGATTCCATTAATGTCACAATCTGTCTGGTGATCGGGTAATTGATGGTCAATTAAAAAAAGGGGTACTGGGATCTTATCCCCAGCCGTTAAGTTCCATGACCACGTCGCCATCTTTCGATGGGGACATGAACTTGACACCCATTTAGCGGGAAAAGTACACACTACACATTAGGTCTCCTATCAGATACCAGAATTGACTTCATACCCAAGACGTTGAGTTGATCACGCACATCCTTTGTAACGTTCACATAGAACGACTCAACCTCCTTCCCAAGAT
>JAUSBW010000142.1 GCA_030651815.1 Methanoregula sp. | reverse complement strand
TCAAACTGAGCACCAATGTTATGATCGATCGTACGCAGAAAGAGATGTGTACGATGGGAGCACTGATACCCCACGACGCAATGCTGGAATGCCCGGCAACGTTAGAACCCCATGCGCTTTAGCCGTGGGAGTATGTCAGATTCTCCATTGGATAAAAAACCGGAACCGGTCACTTTTCGTGGAGTCAGATTCTGAAGCACCAACTTTTTTTAAATAACACGCTTTTGGCGATCGAATGGCAGGATCTTCCTGCGTTCATCTCCGTTCCGACTCATGATTCAGGGTTTTTTATTGAAAAAACGTCAGAATGGGCGTTTTTTCCGTGAGCCTTCCAAATAGTTCAACATAAAATCATAATTTATTTAACTGTGTGTACGGTAATACTCCATGAGGTGAACAAACCTTGACATATGGAATTGAATTTGTACCAGGAAATGTCAATGTAAAGCAAGTTGTCAACTTCTGTAAACTTGCAGAATCCAAAGACATAGATTTCGCATGGATCACTAACCACTACAACAACCGCCACTGCTACCCCACCCTCGCGGCCATCGCGCAGGCGACCACGTCCCTTAAGATGGGCCCGGGTATCATGAACGCGTTTACCGACACCCCCGCCGCAATGGCATCTTTTGCCTGCACACTGAATGAGATCTCCGATGGACGTGCAGTCCTCGGTATTGGTCCCGGTGACCTCTCCACGCTCCCGAAGCTGGCTATCAGCCCGGATAAGCCGGTCGGACGCCTCGAGGAAGCCGTAGTCCAGATACGCAAGCTCTGTGCCGGTGAAGAAGTCAAGAAGTCAGGAATGCAGTTCTTCGACTACGACGGTGCAAAGCTGACCGGTGTCACCCTGCCCGGAAAGAAGGGTATTCCGGTGTACATCGGTGCACAGGGCCCCAAGGTTCTTGAGCTCGCCGGAAGGATCGGCGACGGTGCATTGATCAACGCATCCAACCCCAAGGACTTTGCCATTGCAATCCCGATCATCAAGGCAGCAGCTGACAAGGTTGGCAAGAAGAATTTTGACATCGGTGCATACACAGCAATGTCAATCGACCAGAGCGAGAAGAAGGCCCGCAATTCAGCAAAGATCGTTGCAGCATTCATTGCAGCCGGCTCTCCGGAAGCACTGCTCACCCGCCATGGACTCGACCTTGCCAATGTTGCCAAGATCAAGGCAGCACTCGGAAAATTCGACTTCAAGACGGTTGGAGAACTCGTTGGAGACAAAGAGATCGATGCATTCACCATTGCAGGAACCCCCTCGATGGTCAAGCAGAAATGCGAAGACCTCACCAAGGCCGGTGTGACCCAGATCATCTTCGGCTCACCACTTGGTCCAGACATGACCAACTCAATCCGCCTCCTCGGCAAACACGTCGTATAGGCGAGGAACAATATCTGTCAGGAACACTCCCAAAAAGGGTAGTAATTTCCGACAGGTATTATCAATCATTTTTTCTCCATTTTCCGGTATCTCCCTTAAGTGAATAACACCCATGCGGAGAACCGGGCTATTGTGATCACTTCTCACCTGCGCGTAGCCCGTGCTCGGATGGACCCGGCGGGTGTACTCCTATTAGATCATGAGGTTCCTTTTTTACCCACGGTCTCCCTCATTGGCAGGGATTTTTCTGGATTCTCCAACACAATAAGAATAATCTGACTTCATGTTCGTTCCGTAATCTTTTAAAAAATCCCCATGGTCAACAAATCCGAGTGCAAACGACTATCAGATCTAGCCGGAAATATAATTCAGTACAGGTATGTTTTCGGTCAGGGAAGTTGTCACCAGCAGGGGCACACTACAATATCGTAAGGAGTATCTCACCGGGCTCAGGTGCAGGATCAGTCCGGACCGGTTAAAAAGGCAGATCGATCAGGCATTATACCTCCCATCAAATGCCGAGGGTTGCCCGTTCTGCCGCTATGCAGTCATGACCGTTACACCCACATTCCCCGATGGCAACCGGATCATCCGCGGCGAAAGTGTCACTTTTCCCAACCTGTTTCCTTTTGGTGAAGGCCATGTTGTAACTGTCATGACCTGTGAGCACGCGGTTGTTGCTTTCAGCCGACAACAGGTAGTTGATACACTCCTCTCGCAGATCGAGGCACTCAAACATGTTGATGCTTATCCCAGTATCAACTGGAACTTCCTGCCTTCAGCAGGGGCAAGCCTTGTGCATCCCCATATGCAGGGTCTGTCAGAATCCCATCCATCACACATAGTGGATCTCTATCTTGCCGCAAGCGAGCAGTATCGCAATAAACAGGGCAGGAACTACTGGGATGCGGTGAGGGAGCAGGAAAGTGCCTCGGATCGGTACCTGTTCGGAGATGAAATTCTCTGGACTGCCCATGCGGTACCGGTAGGTGAGCGCGAAGTGCGGGGGATATTGCCTATCTCGACGCTGGATGAGATGGAAAACTACGTAGACCTCATGGCGCGGGGCATACTTGAGATCATCGCATTATACCGGGAACTCGGGACCCATGCGTTCAACATGTCCCTGTTTTTTGATAAGAGCGGCAACGATCACGGATTCCGGGCGTTCTGCTCCATGATCTCCCGTATCAACCCCAACCCTTCATCAACAAGTGATTCCGCATTCATGGAGCGGCTCCATCTGGAACCGGTAATAATGACACTTCCCGAAGATCTTGGAAAATTTTACAAAAAAGAGAAAAAGTAAAAATTTACTCAAACTTTGCCACGAGTTTGTTCTTGGAGACGAGCACGCCGTCCTTCTTGTGGGGCTTTCTGAGAACAGAGTCGCTTGCCTTCTCGATCTCGCGGGCTTCGTCACAAAGGACAGCTGCAACTTTCATCATTTCGTGAGCGCTTGCAACGATCGGGATGTATTTCTCCCATTCCTTGGTCATGAAACAGCCCTTGACGTTCTGACCTGCAACAGCCATTGCGATCTCGTGGGCAGCGCGTGCCTTTGCGAGCGCATAGTTGTTGGTGAATTCACCGTCAACTGCCTTGTCGGTGGTCATGATGATCTTGGGGAGCACAAGTTCTGTGCCCTTCTTTCCTGCCTTCACCTGGTCGATGACCAAGTCAATTGCGAGCTGGAGTTTGCGGAATGCACCGGTAAGTGCCAGCACTTTGACAAGGTTGCCGTTGAAGTCGGCCATCTCTACCGGGTCAAGGAACTCGCGGCGTGCACCGATCATGGAGTCTGCCTTCATGATGATATAGCCGAATCTGGTATCAGCCTTGACTGCTTCCCATTCCTTCTTCGTGGTTACATCATCAGTGATGATGATAACCGGGATACCAGCTGCAGCGAGCTGTTCGCGCGCACCGGTTGGTCCGGGAAGAACCCCGTTGGGGGAGACTACAATACAGAAGTCCGGTTGATATGCCTTCAGGTTGGAAACTACACGGTCAACATCAGCCGGCTCAAGTTTTGTGCCGCTGGTCGCCATGAATGTCTGCATGTCTTCACGGTCTGCCCTCTCATCGAGAAGCAGTTCTGCCATTACACCACTTGCGATGTTGCCGAGCTTGGCAACTCCTACTTTAACAACCATCTATTTTCACCTCGATTTGTTATAACACGATATTATGACCCGGTATTCATATAAACATTTTGAAATGTCATTTGACGTCGAAAACCCCCGAAAACAGGTTTTTCCTTACCCGGGCAATACAGTATTAAAAAAAGTCTCGTCATTACCATTCATTGTTCGTAAGTTAACGAAAAGTGTTTAAGTTCGGATGGAAAATTAAATTATATGAAAGATGGGCTGCTTACCGATCGCCAGATGGAGATTCTCAGGTACCGAAAACAGGGGCTTACCCAGCAGCAGATCGCTGATATCATCTCCACTTCCAAGGCCAATGTCTGCACTATTGAAAAGAGCGCTATGGAAAATATCCGTCGCGCAAAAGAGACGATCGAGTTCTTATACACGCTCGATGCCACCCATCTCTGCACCATCCCTTCCGGAACCGATCTGTTCGATGTTCCTGCCATCATATTCGGCGAAGCGGAAAAAATAAACATCAAGGTAAAATACGATACAATCTCCCTGATCAATCGTATCCGGGAAGCGCGCCCCCAGTGCTGTAAAGCCAGATGTATATGTGAAGATATTATTGTATACATAACGGATCAGGGGGAACTCTATTTCGGATAACAAATCTGCCGCCGTTCATGGTTGTCTTTCTCTCTTAAAAAAAATCCTGACCTGTCGCTGGCATATATTTATATCTTCTTTTCTACAATAATTATGGAAGCCGATATGAGGTTATCCTATTCAGAATCAGTCTGCCAATCGTATGAAAGCAGATTTTGATTTCTGGAAACGGCGGAACCGTATCTCAGACACAAAGAATAACGGTTGTGCCGTGGGTGATCCTCGATTGGTGCCCCTCTCCAAAAAGGTGAGGTATACCGAGAAGGAGTTGTGATTCGTCACAACAGGCTGACAGAGTGGGTCTGATCAGGACGCATGGGTCGACGTTCGTGCAACGAGCCCGTTCCCTCTGCTGCAACAAAGCAGCAGGTGGATGCGCCATTATCAGGATCTTCTTTCGCGAGACAGGAATGCCGGTGCACACTGGCACAGCGATGCAATAACCATTGCATCCTCTAATTACGGATCAATATTCAGCATTGGTCATCAGAGCCGGTAATCCGAAAATACGGATTTGCTGCATTGATGGATGCTGATATCATTGTCCGTGTCGCGTGTTAGTTTCTGGAACAATAATATGTTTCAAAAGCTCGGATTAATCTTAAAATTCGTGTCGCAATCAGAATAACCTACACGCTAAAAAAGGATTGATTAACACATGCCAAAAATTAACAGACCCCGCCGTGGTTCTCTTGCATTCAGCCCGAGAAAGCGTGCAAAGAGCCCAATCCCGAAATACCAGTCGTGGCCCGATACCGATGGGGCACCGATGCTGCAGGGATTTGCAGGATACAAAGTAGGTATGACGCATGTTATCATGGTGGATGACCACAAGAGCAGCCCCACCGAGGGAAAGGAGATAATGGTGCCCGTCACCGTTATTGAAATCCCCTCAATGAAAGTGGCTGCGATTCGTGCCTATTCCCGTGATACATACGGTAAACATGCCCTGACTGAACTTTGGGCAGACCCGCTCGATGCAGTTCTTGGACGCAGGATTACTATGCCCAGAGATTACGACAAAGAAGCCGCGCAGAAGAAATTTGCAGATGCAATCGAGGCCGGTACTGTTGCAGAGATCCACGCGATTACCTACACACAGCCCGCAGCCCTTACAGGAGTTCCTAAAAAAGTCCCCGATCTTATGGAAATCAAGGTCGGCGGTGGCGATATTAAGAAACTGTTTGAATTTGCCCAGAGTCTTTTAGGAAAAGAGGTAGCGTTAAACAACGTTCTCCAGACCGGCGCGTATGCTGATATTACGGCAATCACGACCGGTAAAGGTACCCAGGGCGCTGTAAAGCGCTGGGGTATTGCACTGCGCAAACGCAAGCACTCCCGCGGCAAGAAAGAACGACATATCGGAACTCTTGGACCCTGGAACCCCCACCATGTCCGGTGGCAGGTTCCCCAGATCGGCCAGTTGGGATTCCAGCAGCGTACAGAATTCAACAAGCGGATCTTAAAAGTCAGCGAGAATGCCAGTGAGATCACCCCAGCGGGGGGATTCCTCCACTATGGTGTCTTAAAGAGTCCGTATGTTCTGGTCAAGGGATCGATACCCGGCCCGGTCAAGCGTCTGATACGTATCCGCCCGGCGATTCGTATTGGTGAACATGTTGTCAGGATGCCGTCAATCCAGTTTGTGAGCGTCCAGAGCAAGCAGGGGTGATCAGAGATGAAAGCACAGGTTAAAACACTTGAAGGTGGCGTTGTAAAAGACATTGAACTTCCGGCCCTCTTCTCAGAAGCATACCGCCCCGATCTGATCAAAAAGGCAGTCATGGCCCTTCAGAGCACCCGCAGGCAGCCGCACGGGACCAACCCGTTTGCAGGCATCTGCTCGTCAGCAGTAGGCTGGGGAAGTGGTCGCGGTTCATCGCACGTGCCCCGTATCAAGAACGGTTCACGGGCAGCCAAGGTTCCGCAGGCAAAGGGCGGGCGTGAAGCACACCCCCCGAAAGTAGCCAAAGTACTGATCAAAGAGATCAACCAGAAGGAAAAACAGAAGGCATTCCGCTCAGCAGTTGCAGCAAGTATCTGCGAGGATCTCATCAGGGGAAGAGGCCACATCTTTGAAGGCGCAGCCCCGTTTGTCCTTGAGGATAAGTTTGAGTCTCTCGGGCGGACGCAGGATGTCATATCCGCGCTCACCACCGCCGGTCTCTATGGAGATGTCGAGCGGGCAAAGGAGAGCAAGAAGGTCAAAGCCGGAAGAGGCAAGATGCGCGGTCGCCGGTTCAAGCAGCGAAAGAGCCTGCTCATCGTCACTGCCGGAACTCCGCTGCGTGCAGCACGCAACCTGTCCGGTGTAGATGTAGTGACTGTGGATCAGCTGAATGTTGAGCACCTTGCACCCGGTATGCTGGCAGGACGCCTGACCGTGTGGACAGAAAGTGCTCTCGTTCGTCTGGAGGGGAGATAAATGGTTCTGAAATACCCGTTTGTAACTGAGAAGGCGATGGTCCTTTTAGAGAACCAGAGCAAACTCCAGTTCCTCGTCAACCGTCAGGCAACAAAGATCTCGATCAAGCGCGAGATAGAAAAGACGTTCGGGCAGAACGTAAAAAGCGTTCGCACCCTCATGAACATGCATGGCGAAAAGAAAGCCATCGTAAGCTTTGAGAACGATAAAGCAGCCGAGGAAATTCTGAGCCGGCTTGGCATAATGTAGGTGGGGAAGATGGGACATCGCATTACTACACAAGCGCGTGGAAAAGGAGGCCCGACATACCGGGCGCCATCCCACCGTTACAAAGCAGAGTTGAAACACATCGGTGATGACACACAAAATATCACCGGAAGTGTCATCGACATCGAACACGACCCGGCCCGCAATGCACCGATTGCACTCGTCAAACTCGAGAGCGGACCCAAGGTCTATATGCTTGTGACCGAAGGGCTCGGAATCGGGGAAGTCATCACCTGGGGATCCAGCGGTGAAGTGAAGAACGGAAATACGCTCACCCTCCAGCATATCCCGACCGGTACCTACATCTGCAATATCGAAGCCCGCCCCAATGATGGCGGTAAGTTTGTCAGGGCGTCAGGAGTCCAGGCAGTTGTCGTCGATAAAATTGAAGACCGGGTTGGTATCCGGATGCCCAGCGGCAAGACCAAATGGTTCAACCACCGCTGCCGCGCAACAGTCGGCATTGTAGCCGGTGGCGGTCGCACAGACAAGCCATTTGTCAAAGCAGGCAACAAGCACCATAAGATGCAGAACACAGCCTCCAACTGGCCACGCGTACGTGGTGTCGCAATGAACGTCATCGACCACCCGTTCGGTGGCGGTGGACATCAGCACACTGGTCGCCCGAAGACCGTTGCGAGAGGCACATCTCCAGGCAGGACTGTCGGACATGTGGCTGCACGCAGGACAGGTAAGAGCAGGAAGTGAAGGGTATGGCAGCACCTAAAAAGACACAGAAGAGAATGCCAAGACGGCGTGAGGAGTTCACCTATCGCGGCTTTACTATAGACGAGCTCAAGGCAAAGGGAATCAGCGAACTCCTCCCGCTTATGCCTTCCCGTCCACGCCGCAAGATTGTACGCGGTTTCTCCCGCGGGGAAGAGACATTACTCGCAAAGATTCGCGGAGGCGATGAGAAAGTCAGGACACATCTCCGTGAAATGCTTGTCATGCCGGAAATGATCGGCAAGACCATCGAGATCTACAACGGCAAGGTGTTCTTAAAAGTTGAATTCCAGCCGGAGTCTGTCTTCCACTACCTCGGAGAGTTTGCACTGACACGAAAGAAGATATCTCACGGAAGCGCCGGTATCGGTGCGACACGAGGAAGCAAGTACGTTCCGCTGAAGTGATGGAAATGGCACGAATTGATTATTCACTGAAAATCAAGGGTGACGATATAGCCAGAGGAAAGGCTAACGAACTGAATATGTCGCCCAAGCATTCGATCGAAATTGCCACGTTCATCAGGCATCAGCACGTGAACGATGCAATCGCATACTTACACCAGGTCGTCACCTTGAAAAAGGCGATTCCGTTCCGGCGCTTTAACCGGAACGTTGCACACAAGCGTGGCCTTCCCGGCAACTGGGATGCAGGCAGGTACCCGGTAAAGGCTTCAAAGGCCTACATCCGCCTCCTTGAATCGGTAAAAAAGAATGCCGAGTACATAGGTCTTGACCCGGAAAACTTAGAGATCATTCATGCCACGGCAAGCCGCGGGCGGGCCCAGAAGGCATTTTTCCCAAGAGCAATGGGACGGGCAACTCCCAAGGTCCGTGAATCCGTGAACCTCGAAGTTATAGTCCGCGAGGTGGCATAAATGGCAGTAGAAAGAAAATTTATTTCAGAGGGTGTACGGAAAGCCCGCGTAGAGAAGTACCTTTCAAAGGAACTCAAACGCGCGGGATACGGTGGCATGGACATTGCAAGGACCCCTCTGGGCACGCAGGTCACCATCTTTGCCGAGAAGCCCGGTATTGTGATCGGCAAGGGCGGCAAACTCGTCCACCAGCTCACGCTGAATCTCGCCCAGAACTACGGTGTTGAATCCCCGCAGATCGAGGTACAGCAGGTCACAAATCCCAGCTTCAACGCCCAGATCATGGCAGAACGGCTGGCAAATGCCCTTGAGCGGGGCTGGTACTTCCGCAAGGCAGGCTCCAGCATCATGCGCCGCGTAATGGAATCCGGTGCCCTTGGCTGTGAAGTCGTGATTGCCGGCAAGTTGACCGGCTCACGTGCGCGCACCCAGAAGTTCACCGAGGGCTACATCAAGCACTGCGGTGAACCGAGCAACACGATCGTTGAGAAAGGCTATGCAGTCGCAATCAAGAAACTTGGCGTTATCGGTGTTCAGGTCAAGCTTGTTCCCGGTGGCGCAAAGATGCCCGATCATTTCACGATCATTGAGCAAAAGAAGCGCCCGGTACCCGTGGCTACCGTTACCCGCATTGGTGATGTTGAGTCTGATGAGCCTGCACTTCCCGACGAGAGATTAGGGGAGGACCTGTAATGGCGATCTTCAGGGCAAATGATGTCAGGCAGCTCTCGGATGTCGAAATTCAGGAGCAGATGGGAAAACTACGGATGGAGCTTGTCCAGCACTACGGAAAAGTCAGTGCCGGTGGCGCAACCGAGAACTCGGGACATATCCGTGAACTCAGGCGAACTATCGCCCGCATGTTGACAGAGCAGAACAGCAGGAGAACTGCATGATCTCTCCCCAGAACGTCCTCAGGCACGAACTGATCGGCCTTGACGTTCTGGTATCGGGAGCCTCAAACCCCCTTCACAAGGGAATTTGCGGACGCATCATCGATGAAACAAAAAATCTGGTGGTAATCATGACATCACAAGGTGTAAAACGCATCCCCAAGATGCACACCAGATTTCAGCTGCATTTAGGCAGCAGAATTGTCGAGATTGATGGATCCGTGATGGCTCTGGCTCCTGAAAAGAGGATCAACCTGCACGAAAGGAAGAGGATACCATAATGGCACTAAACATTGGATTGAACGTCCAGGCACCCCAGAATGTGTGCACGGATGTTAATTGTCCGTTTCACGGCACTTTACCGGTGCGCGGCCAGGTGATTACCGGCAAAGTCGTGAGCGATCGAATGATGGGAACGGTTGTAGTAGAGCGTAATTTCATGCACTACATCCGGAAATACAAGCGGTACGAAAAACGCAGTTCCAAACTCCATGCGCACAACTCCCCCTGCATCCAGGCAAAGGTTGGCGATATGGTGAAGATTGCTGAGTGCAGACCGTTGTCAAAGAGCACCACCTTTGTTGTAGTAGAGGTGCAGCAGCCATGAAGGCAAAGCAGTCAAAGATCCCAAGAGCACTCGCCACAGGGACGAGGCTTGCATGCGCCGATAATACCGGTGCCAGGACTGTGCAGATCATTTCAGTCTTTGGCTTCCATGGTGTCAGGCGCCGTCAGCCCAAACTGGGGCTGGGGGATCTCGCCACGGTGAGTGTCCAGAAAGGTACACCCGACATGCGCCGCAAGCTGGTGCGCGCGGTTGTCATCCGGCAGAAGAAGGAGATTCGCAGGCCAGGCGGTATGCGGGTGTCCTTTGATGACAATGCAGTTGTCGTTGTGGATGAGAAGAACGAGCCAAAAGGAACAGAGATCAAAGGACCGGTTGCCCGTGAAGTTGCAGAGCGGTTCCCAAAACTCGGATCCATGGCCACGATCATCGTATGAGGTGTGAAGTATGGTAAGAATAAAAAGCGAACAGCCAAGAAAGCAGAGAAAGGCACGCTATCAGGCACCTTCACACGTGAAGTCCAAATACTTAAACGCCCCGCTCTCGGCTGCACTGAAAGATAAATATACGGTAAAAACACTGCGGGTCATCAAGGGCGATACGGTAAAAGTCACCCGAGGAGATTTTGTCGGTGATGAAGGGATCGTTGATGCCGTTGATACCAGGAAGTCAAAGATTGTCGTCCACGGTGTTACGTCAACCAAGGCCGACGGGACTGAAGTACCCCGGCCCGTTGATGCGTCGAACGTCCAGATCACCAAACTGAATCTTGCAGACAAGCGCCGTGAGGCAAAATTAGCGGAGGCTGAATAATGGGAGACCATTTAAAGCGGTTGAACGCCCCGGACTCGTGGCACATCGCAAAGAAGACAACAAAGTTCATAACAAAGACCGCACCCGGGCCGCACAACGCGAATGCCATGCCAATTACCGTCTGGCTTCGTGATCACATGGGCTTAGCGCGGAACATGAAAGAGGTCAAGCAGATCCTCCTGCAGCATGATGTTGTCATAAACGGAAGACCCTGCCGGGACCCCCGGATGGGTATCGGCATCTTTGATATTATCGCACTTCCGAAGATGGGCAAATATTTCCGGCTACTCCGTGGGAAAAACGGGCGTCACCAGGCTGTTGAGATTGATGCCGAAGCGGCCCAGAGCAGGCTGTGCAAGATCCAGAACAAGACGGTCATTTCCGGAGGCAAGGTCCAGCTGAACCTGCGGTATGGTGCCAATATCCTCGCAGACAACACCTACAAAGCGAATGACTCGATTGTTGTATCGTTAAAACCCGAAGACCGGTTCAAGATCCTCGATCACTTCCCCTTCGCTGTCGGCAACATGGCGATGGTCACCGGGGGTAAGCACTCCGGTAAAGTGGCGCTGGTTGTTGAGATTATCAATACTCCTGGAAGCGTCCCTAACAAGATCATTCTTGAGGACGAGACCACGAAGACCCGGTTCGATACGATTGCGCCCTACATCTACATGGTAGGCACAAAGACACCCGCAATTGCACAATGGGGGCATGAGCAGTGACCTCGATGCGCGATATCTATATCGACAAGGTTGTAGTTCATATGGGAGTAGGCGAGAGCGGCGAAAAGCTCGTTAAAGCTGAAAACATCATGAAGACTATCACCGGTCAGATGTCCATCAGGACCATTGCAAAGCAAACCCAGCCAGCGTTCTCGGTCCGAAAAGGAGCCCCGATCGGCTGCAAGGTCACCCTCCGCGGAAAAACCGCCCGGGATTTCTTTGCTACCGCCGTAGGAATCCTGAACAAAACCGTATTCGAGAGCCAGTTTGACAAGGGTGGCAACATCTCGTTCGGTGTCGAAGAACACACGGATTTCCCCGGCATGTCCTATGATCCCCAGATTGGTATCTTCGGCATGGACGTGAACGTAGTTCTCGAGCGTAAGGGTATCCGTATCACCCGCAGGCGCGTGGAGAGGAAGAAACTCCCCGCAAAACAGCGTGTGAGCAAGCAGGATGCGATTGCATTCCTCAAACAGGATTACCAGGTCGAGGTGCGCTAATGGCTGGAGAAAGAAAGAAGATCTACGGTCGCGGTGCGAACGAATGCAAGATGTGCGGGCGCAAACAGGGCCTCGTACGCAGATACCATATCATGTTCTGCAGGCAGTGCTTCCGCGAATGGGCCTCGAAGATTGGCTTTAAAAAGATGAGTTGAAGGTGAATGCACAATGACACGATCAAATACATTAGCAGACGGAATGTGTGCCCTGAAAAATGCCGGTGATACCGGTAAGTCCGTGTGCATCATCGAACCCGCGAGTAAACTCCTTGGCGCGATGCTCCGCATTATGCAGGACGCCGGATATATTGGCAGTTTCGAGTTTATCGATGACGGCAGGGGCGGGCAGCTCAAGGTCCACCTCACGGGCAAAATTAACCGCTGCGGGGCAATAACGCCGCGGTTTTCAGTACAGCTGGATGAAATGGAATACTGGGAGAAGCAGTACCTGCCCGGAAAGAACTTCGGGCTCATTATGCTTTCGACTTCGCGCGGCGTGATGTCGCATGAACAGGCGAAGAAAGAGAGCATTGGTGGCGAACTGCTCGGGTATGTTTACTAGAAGGTGCTAAAAGATGTCGGCAATCAGAAAAGTAACTATTCCCACGGGCGTTAAAGCCCAGCTTGACGGCTCGCTGCTTCGAGTGACAGGTCCAAAAGGCCAGCTCGTAAGGAACATGCGGTTCCCGCAGGTTATTGTTACCTGTGAGGGTAACGAGGTCACCATTTCAACAGAATCCAGGCGCAAAGAGATCACGGCAATGGTCGGAACACTCGAGGCACACACCAAAAACATGTGCCGGGGTGTCAGCGAAGGGTTTGAGTACCACATGAAGGTAGTCTACAGCCACTTCCCGATCCAGTTAAAACTCCAGGGAAACCGGCTTGAGATCGCCAACTTCCTTGGAGAGAAGAAGGCACGGTCCGCACGGATCGAAGTGGGTGTTGTGGCAAAGGTAGCAAACGATGAAGTAGTGCTTACCGGTATCGACCGTGAACTGGTCGGTAACTCAGCAGCGAACATCGAGCATGCAACCCACATCCGCGACCGTGACCCCCGTGTCTTCCAGGATGGCATCTATATCGTGCAGAGGGGTTGAGGAGCCTATGACTACTGAAGTAAAGCGACTTATCCGTGTGCGGGTAGAGAAGGGTGCCACCTTCAAGCGAGATGGATACGGCAAGAAACGACAGCTCTCCGATTCCTGGAGAAAGCCTCGTGGACAGCACAACAAACAGAGGGAGCAGAAGAAGGCAAAGGGAGCTCTTCCCAAGCCCGGTTTCGGAAGCCCGATAGCGGTGCGTGGTATGCACCCCAGCGGATTTTTCGAAGTGCTTGTTGCAACCGCAACGGAACTTGAGGGACTCGATCCCAAAACGCAGGCTGTCCGCATATCCGGTACCGTCGGCGACCGCAAGCGTGTTGGTCTCCAGGCAGCGGCAATTGCTGCCGGTCTCAAGGTGCTCAATGCAAAAACTCTAAAGAGTGCCACAGAGAAGGAAAAGGCAATCCCGGCAGCAAAGGGATCAGCCACCTCAAAAAAGGAGACAGAGAAGCCTGCAAAGATAAAGGCAACTGATGCACCGGCAAAGAAAGGTACAAAGAAAGTCACGGTTGCAGCACCTGAATCGAAAAAAGCTCCTGTGAAAGAGACAAAAAAGGCTGTAAAGGCACCTGTAAAGGCATCTGAGAAACCTGCAAAGCCCAATGCAGAAAAATCACCTGAACCTGCAGAGGCAAAACAGAATGCAGTCACAAAACCAAAGGCAACAAAGAAGACCGGTTCAGAGGTGAAGAAGAATGAGTGATGTCTTCAACCAGAAACGCATCGCTGCCTCCATATTAAAGTGCGGTGTCAACCGTGTCTGGTTTGACCCGGCCCGGATCTCGGATATCGAGAACGCGATCTCGCGCGAGGCTCTGCGGGGGCTCGCCACCGATGGCGCGATCAAGGCACGCCAGAAGAAAGGCGTGAGCCGTGGCAGGGCCAGGGCCCGGATCGCAAAGCGGTCGTACGGGCACTGCAAAGGTCCCGGAAAAAGAAAGGGTGCGGCAGGAGCCCGCAACCCGAGCAAGACTGCATGGATCCAGAAGATCCGTGCAATACGAAAGGTGCTCGTTGCACTCCGTGATGCCGGAACCATTGACCGGCACATGTACCGCCTTGTGTACAGGAAAGCCGCAGGCGGTCAGTTCAGGAGTGTCGCGCACATGAAGGCGCAGATGGAGATCCTCGCAGGGAGGATGAAGTAACATGGCGACAGGAGCACGGTATTTTGTCCCCTTCCGAAGGCGAAGGGAAGGCAGAACCGATTACTACAAGCGGACCGCACTCGTCGTAGCAGACGCGCCAAGGATGGTCGTGCGCAGGACAAACCGGCACGTCATCATCCAGCTCGTCACTGCGGAGATGGACGGCGACCGCACACTCGTGGCAGCAAATTCTGCCGAGCTGGAACACTACGGATACAAGGGATCGACTTCCAGCACGCCGGCAGCATACCTGACCGGCATGCTCTTTGCAGTAAAAGCAAAGAAAGCAGACCATGAGCGGGCAATCCTGGACATCGGGCTCAGCCGGGCAACAAAGGGCGCCCGGGTCTTTGCAGCACTGAAAGGCGCTGTCGAGGCGGGTCTTGATGTACCTCATGGCGAAGAGATCCTCCCCTCCGATGAGCGGGTTAAGGGTGCGCATATCGCGGCCTACAACAAAAATGCCGGAGATATCGGAAAGATGGTTGAACTGGCTGCAGACGCCATTAAAAAGGAGCTGGTGTAAATGGCATATGAAAAAAAGGAGTGGCACCCGGTCACCGGTCTGGGCAAGCTCGTCGCCTCGGGAGAGATCAAGAGTATTGATCAGGTTCTCGAAAGCGGCAGGCCTATCAAGGAACCCGAAATTGTCGATATGTTCCTCCCGGATCTGGAGGACGATGTTCTTGATATTGCCATGATGCAGCGTATGACCGACTCAGGCCGCCGTGTCCAGTTCCGTGCAGTTGTCATTGTCGGCAACCGCAACGGCTACATTGGATTTGGCCAGGGCAAGGATGTTCAGGTCGGCAATGCGATCAAGAAGGCAATAGTCAAGGCAAAGATGAACCTTGTAAAAGTTCGCCGTGGATGTGGCAGCTGGGAATGCGGTTGCAATGCAAACCATTCCCTTCCCATGCAGGTAGAAGGAACTGCCGGCAGTGTCAAGGTTACCTTAAAGCCCGCCCCACAGGGGATCGGACTTGTAACCGGTGATATCAGCAAGAAAGTGCTGCAACTCGCCGGTATCAAGGATACCTGGACATTTGCCCGCGGACAGACCCGCACTACGATCAACTTTGCAAAAGCGACATTCAACGCGCTCAAAGCAACCAACATGATCAGGACCGGGGGGTCACAGTAAATGTACGCGGTCGTTCAGGTTCGCGGGGTTGTAAATACCCGTCGCGACATCAAGGACACCTTAAAGATGCTGCGTCTCCACCACATCAATCACTGCGTGCTCGTTCCGGACACGCCGGAGAATCTGGGTATGATACGCAAGGTGAAGGATTACGTTGCATACGGCGAAGTGGATGCACCCACCGTTGAGACCCTGCTGCAGACCCGCGGCAGAGTGCTTGGTGATGCGCCATTAACCGAGGAGTACTTAAAAACCAACTCCACGTATGCCAGCATCAGTGAATTTGCACAGGCACTTGCCAGCGGGGAAACGAAGCTACGCGAGGTTCCGGGACTTAAACCGGTTCTTCGTCTTCACCCGCCACGCAAGGGACACAAGACCACCAAGCGAACATTCAATCAGGGCGGAGCGCTTGGCTATTATGGTCAGGAGATCAATACTCTCCTCTATAAGATGAGGTGAAGCAAAGATGCCAACAAATAAACGTTCAAAGTACCGCGGATCGCGGACATGCGGCGGCGGCACCCACAAGAACCGTCGTGGTGCAGGTAACCGTGGAGGCCGGGGACGCGCCGGCATCAACGCCCATCACTTCGTCAAGTGGTATAAGGAAATGGGAGGACCTGTCTTTGGTAAGGACGGGTTCTTCCACAACCCGGCGACCCTTGTTACAACAATGGATGTCGGGATAATCGACCAGATCATACCGTCGCTTATTGCGCAGGGTATTGCAAAACAGGACGGAGATGCAGTCACGATCAATGCTGCTGACATGGGCATAGAAAAGGTGCTCGGCAGTGGCAGGGTCACTAAAAAGATCAACATCTCCGCTGAGGCATTCTCTGAATCAGCAAAGGCAAAAATTGAGAAGATGGGTGGAAAGGCGCAGGTCGTCTGAGCCTCCCAATATTTTTTGGAGAAACCATGGGAAACCTGCTGGATCGAATGGAACCCCTGCTCGCTGCGATGCCCGCAGTCAGTAGCTCGGAGGGACACGTTCATTTCAAGAATAAACTGATCTGGACGCTCGGAATACTGATTCTGTATTTTGCCCTGACGAATATCCCGCTTTTTGGAATCGCACCCCAGTCTCAGGATCTTTTTGCAGCATGGCGTGCACTCCTTGCCGGGGCAAGCGGTTCGATTGTCCATCTTGGTATCGGACCTATCGTCACCGCATCCATCGTGCTCCAGCTGCTCAAAGGTGCAGACATCCTCCACATTGATACCAGCGAAACGCGCGGACAGGTCATGTACATGGGTCTTCAGAAGATCCTTATCATCGTCATGATCATCATCGAAGCTGCCCCCAACCTTGTGGGTGGTTTCCTGCAACCCGACCCGATAATTGCCCAGCAGTTCTTTGGCGGTAACCTGTTTGCAGTTTCATTCCTGATCTTCATTCAGATCTGTATAGGAGCCGCACTCGTCGTCCTCATGGATGAAGTGGTGACAAAATGGGGTATCGGTTCTGGTGTGGGTCTCTTTATTATTGCCGGTATATCGCAGGCAATTGTCAACGGGTTCATCAACTGGGTACCGGTCGCTGACCAGTATCCAGTCGGGTTCTTCCCCCGTCTTGTTGCTATTGGTATCGATGGCGGAAACTATCTCACCTTCTTTGGAAAAGATATTCTCGCATTTGTTACCACTATCACCATATTCTTAATCATTGTGTACGTGGAATCTACGCGCATCGAGATCCCGCTCGCTCACGCGCAGGTACGCGGGGCACGGGCGCGTTTCCCGGTGAAACTCATCTACGCCAGCGTTCTCCCAATGATCCTCGTGATGGTGCTTCTGGCAAATATCCAGATGGTGGGCATGTTCCTCTCCAATGTCGGTATCACCATCTTCGGGACATTCGACGGCTCCACACCCCAGAATGGTCTCATGTACTTCCTTGCACCGGTCCACGGCCCGTCCGACTGGATGTGGTGGATAACCGATCTCGGCCATGCGCCATGGGAGGTGCTTTTACGTCTGGGCATCAATACAACAATCATGGTGGTCGGTGGTGCGATCTTCGCACTGTTCTGGATCAAAACCGCAGGTCTCGACTCAAAAGATGTCGCCCAGCAGATCCAGCGTTCAGGCATGTCCATTCCCGGCTACCGCAGGAATCCGCAGGTACTGGAAAAGTATCTTGACCGGTATATCCCCCGTGTCACGGTGATCGGTGGTGTCTTTATCGGGTTGCTCAGTGTTGTAGCTAACCTCTTTGGTGTCATCGGTGCTGTGAGCGGAACCGGACTGCTCTTGACGGTCAGTATCACCTACCGGCTCTACGAAGAGATAGCAAGCCAGCAGATCATGGAGATGTACCCGTTCATGCGGACATTCTTTGGCAAAGACTGAGTCAGGAAAGGGACACGAATGCAGGGAAGAAAAGTCATCATAACCGGTGTACCGGGCGTCGGCAAGACGACGGTAGTTAACGAGGCATTAAAGAAACTCAAGAGTGAGGGGGTCGTTTACCAGTCTATTAATTTCGGCACTTTCATGTTTGATGTGGCAAAGAGCGATAATGTTGTCCAGGATCGCGACCAGATGCGTAACCTCGATCGCGCAGTCCAGAAACATTTGCAGCAGCGCGCCGCGCAGGAAATTGCAAAGGTAACGGGCAACGTGCTGATTGATACGCATGCATCGGTCAAGACACCAAAAGGCTATCTTGCGGGGCTTCCCGAATGGGTGCTCCGCGAGATTATGCCTGACGTTATTGTCCTCGTTGAAACAGATGATGACCAGATTCTCATGCGGCGATTGAACGATGAAACCCGCGCACGGGACAAAGAAGGGTCCCGTGCGATTGGGGAACACCAGCAGTTCAACCGCTCAATTGCTGCTGCCTATGCGATGATCACGGGTTGCACGGTAAAAATTGTGATCAATGCGGATTTCCTACTCGAACGTGCTGCCGATGATATGGCAAACGTGCTCAGGTGAACAGATGGATTTTTCAAAAATCTGGGATAAATACGGGATCTACATAGCGCTCGGTTTCATGATGCTGATGATGTTCTCGTACAGCATCGAGTGGTTACGGGTGGGTGTCGGGCAGGGTATCGATGGCGCATTTTCGCCCGTTATTGATGGGTTCGGGATTCCGTTTTACATCCTTATTGTGATACTCTCCGCATTTACCGGGCTGTACTCTTCGATCATCCAGAAATACACCATAGATTACGAGAGGATGACCGATGCCCAGGAACGGATGAAAGAGTTCCAGACCGAGTATCGCGAAGCCCAGTTATCACAGGATGAGAAGAAGATCAAGAAGATGGATGCAAAAAAAGACCGGGTCATGCGCGAACAGCTTGAGATGTCCCAGCAGCAGTTCAAGCCGATGGCATACATACTCGTGATTACCGTACCGATCTTTTTCTGGCTTCTTTTCAGGCTTGCTCATGTTAAGAGTACCATCACGATGCCCTATGTGGGGACTGTCGGGCTGGAGTCAGCAGCTGTCTGGATCATTCCCGCATGGATGCTCTGGTACATGATCTGTTCAATAACACTGAGCCAGATTATCAGGAAGTCCTTAAACATCGGGGGGCTCTGATGCGGATCACCGTGAGCGGGTTGCCCGGCAGCGGGACAACCTCACTCTCACGGTATCTCTCAGAACGTCACGGCTTTTCTTTGATATCAGCAGGTGAAGTCTTCCGGCAGCTTGCCAAAGAACATCACATGGAGCTTGCTGAGTTCGGGCGCCTTGCAGAAGAGGATTCGTCCTTTGATAAGATGATTGACGCCCGGCAGAAAGAGATCGCAGGGCAGCAGGACAATATTATTGTTGAAGGAAGGCTATCCGGCTGGATGGTGGAAAACGCTGACATCAGGATATGGGTGCATGCACCTATCGGTTGCCGGGTAAAACGGATCGTCTTCCGTGACCAGGTGGCCGATGAGAAAACTGCCGGAGATCTCACGCTTGAACGCGAGCAGTGTGAAGCATTACGGTACCGGTCGTACTATTCCATTGACATCAATGATCTTTCCATCTATCACCTGACTCTGAACTCCGCGCACTGGGGTGTTGAAGCGCTTGGCGCAATTGTTGATACAGCGATCGCCCAGATAAAGCGCGAATAACCAGAATAATTACGAGCAATTCTTTTATTGCCCCCAACTCCTTTTTTTGGTCTGTACCCGGTTTCCGGCTGCGCAGGAATTCCGGCGAAATCTTTTTTCGTGTTGCAATGGGTATGATAGCTGTGGGAGATGAGATCGTAGTTCAGCTGGTTCGTTCGTGGGACAACAACGAGATCGCTGACCTGTACCGCGCTGGTGGATGGTGGAAGGAAGAATATGACCCTGCGGCTATCAGCTCTCTGATCCAGGGAAGTTTTTCATTTGCAGTTGCTGTTGACAAAAAAACCGGCAAGGCCATCGGGATGGGACGGGTGATATCTGATAGCGTCTCGGATGGATACATCCAGGATCTGGTAGTCCTTCCTGATTACCGGAAGAGCGGAATTGGCAGAGAGATGGTTTCTGCCCTTGTCGAGCGGTGCGTTCAGTCCGGTATTACGTGGATTGCCCTGATCGCAGAACCGGATACCGAAAAGTTTTATCTGCCGCTTGGGTTTTTACCTATGCGAGGGCATGTGCCCCTGATCTTCCGGGGTGAAGGATGAAACTCACGCAGGATGATTTCCGGTCGGTCACGCTGGCAGACCGGGCATTTTTCCAGCAGCACTATGCGCATTATCCCCAGACGCACAGTGATAATACGTTTACCAATATGGTCTGCTGGAACCATTACGCGCATTACCAGTATGCCTTTGTCGAGAAAAATGTCATTCTTGCCAGCACGATTGACGGTATAACCCGGTTCCGTCCCCCTGTCGGGCCCCGTAATACTGCACTTCTGCGTTTGCTTATCCGGCTGGCATCGGAGATCAGTGATGCAGAGCCGGTGGTGTTGATCGATCCTGATACCGCAATCTGGATGCGGGATACATGTGCCGGCCTGAACCTGGTACCTGACAGGAACCATTTCGAATACGTGTACCGGGCTTCCGATCTTGCAGACCTCCCGGGAAAACAGTATCTCACCATCCGCCACCATGTCAACAAATTTCGGAAAAATTGCCTATATTCTGTTGAGCCGATCACTCGTGAAAATCGGGAGGAAGTGAAACGGTTCCTGATCCAGTGGTGTGAATGGAAAGGCTGTGAAGGGGATCCGGTGCTTGCCCATGAAAAGGATGCAACGTTTTTTGCTATCGATCATTTCGGAGAGTTAGGTTTGTCCGGGCTGATTATCCGTATTAACAATGCGATCGGTGCCATGTCCCTTTTCGAGCGGCTCAACAGCGATACCGCTCTGGTACATTTCGAGAAAGGAATGCCCGATTGTGAAGGCATCTACAAGGAAATTAATGCAGAAACTGCGTCAATTCTTAAAAAAGATTTTACATATATCAACCGCGAAAGCGATCTCGGCGTTGCCGGTCTCCGCGAGGCAAAGATGCGGTATCATCCCGATCATATGGTTGAGGTCTACTCCTTGAAACGCGACTCATGAGTTTTTCATCTGCCACTGACCTGAAATCACGTACCGCAAGCGATCTGCACCAATGCCTGGGGAAAAAAGGTGTTTTTTTTCGGATTTTAACTATGTTCAGGATCAGACAACGACAGCCAGTGCCATAATCCCCGATGCTATGATCTTTACGGCAATGGCAGCAACGAGCATGCCGAGCATTTTTCCCATAATGTCTGTTACAACTTCTCCCAGCATGCGCTGGATGAATTCAGAATAATAGAGGACCAGCCACGTAGCGAGCAGTGAGAGCGTGATTGCAATGAAGGGGATGAGGAGTCCATAATCTCTCGAAAGCAGCATCACTGTGGTGATAGTACCCGGTCCGCATAAGAGCGGAGTTCCGATAATTACCCCTGCTGCGGTCTTGACATGCTCTTTGGAGTGGCCAATCTCGATACCGAGCGCTTCCTGTATACCTAGAAGGAATAGCAGAATACCCCCGGCAATCTGGAAACTGGGCATGTTGAGACCGAGAATATCAAAGATCATTTTGTTAAAAATCAGGAACAGGTACATCAGCCCACCTGCAACAGCGACAGCTATGAATGCCTGCTTGTGGATCTCTGAAGCAGGCTGACCCTTGGTCATGGCCGCGAATATTGGTACAGAGAGGAGTGGATCAAGGATGATGAAGAGGGCAGCAAAGGAATAGATAATTCCCGGAATAAGGTCCTGCATGGTCTTTTAAAAATATGTGCTCTGATCATGGATAAACAGGGGTGGTTCTGACCATACGGGGTTTCTGCCGTACTTCCTATACTACAAAATAGATGAACAGGATCATAGCAGTTGAGACGGCGCCCACAGCCGAAATGATGCGGGATTTTATATCGGTGACCAGTATCCACGCAGCAAGACAGAAAAAGACGTACGGGATCAGGGTGGTGATTACGGATATTGTTGCGAGTTTTTCAAAATGATTTGAAAAAAGTAACAGGCCGGCACTCATCCCGCAACCGAGAACCAGTGCGCATGCAGGTGTTCCCTGGCGGGTGAGCTCCCGTATCTTCGGGATGGATGCCTGGACAGCTGCAGACTGGAGCACCCGTGAAGTTGCGATGATATAGGCATTCAACGCGGAGAGCATGGCCACAATGCCGATTATTGCCACTACTGTGCCTGAATGGGCAAAAATCATCCCTGATGCAGTTGCAATCGGAGCAGGAGATGCGGCAAGCGCTGCTGATCCCACACTGCCGATGAGCGCCACGTTCAGCAGCAGATATAATGAAACCACGATCGCCAGCACAAGCACCAGGGCCCGCCGTATCAGGAGGGGATCCTTTGTCTCTTCAACGGGAATTGCACTGATCTCAAAGCCGGTGAATGGCCAGTAGACGATGATCACGGCGGCGAGCAGACCTGAAGAAGTAACCGGCGCCTGCGGAATGAAATTATCGAGTTTTATGAATGGGATGAGAAGGAGGGTGATGAGCACAAGCGGGATAATTTTTAAGGTAGTAAGGATGTTTTCTGTCATTCCGGAAATTGATATACCGGTAATGTTGAGCCAGCAGAATAGTGCGATGATCGCGATCTCGATGACCAGTACAGAGGACAGGCCAAAGTACGCGATGTACTGCCCGATACCTGCTGCAATGGTTGCGACACCGAAGACCGAGGAGATAAGGTACAAACTGATGAGCACAAAGGCCACCCGTTTCCCAAACACCGAAGAGAAGAGTGAAAAAAAACTCTGGGATTGTGTGAAACGGTAAGAGACATACGCGAGCGAGAGCAGTACGCAGGATGCGGACAGGGCAACAATGACCCATGCCAGTAATGATGCCGGCCCGGCCATCTTTGCAGCGACACCGGGCACAACAAAAATACCGGAACCGATTGTCCCGCCAACGCCAAGACTGACAAGTTCAAACAATCCCAGTGAACGTTTATAGGTGCCAGGTTCAGTCATCCGATCCCTTTTTTGCCATTAGTATACATCCCACGGTTCATCTATTTTTTCTATCGTCATTATAACTCTGACTACGTTTCCCTATCGCATTTTTATCTCCCGGGTAGTGTTGCCCGTGCCCCCCTATCCGGTGAATAGCATCAGATGCGATTCCCGTAATCGTACCATTGGATAGCTTCTGAATCTTAACCCCATATCTATAAACCTACCGGCAGTTTATTTCCTATTCAGTGATTGAATTGACCCGCTTCATCAAGAGCTCCGGTACGTGCCGGTATACATGCATCCTTCTCGTCTGCCTCCTGACCGCATTGATGATCCTTCCCGTTTCTGCGGCGGATGCCAATATCGAGGCAGAACTGGGGGATACCCTGAACCTCCACGGTTTGTCCTACAAGGGCAGCAGTGTCTATCTCTTCATGACCGGCCCGGGCCTGCCGGAGAACGGGGTTACCTTAACTGATGTGACCCAGCGGGCTGACCAGGGGAAGTTCACCCAGATCGATCTGGATAGTAAACAGGAGTGGGCTTATCGCTGGAACACGGCCCGCATAGAGAATGTGATCAAAACCGGGACGTACCTGGTCTATGTAACGAATGAGCCGGTGGACAAGGCCCATCTCGGCGGATCGAGTTCCTACAAGACCCTTGAAGTCTTCTTGAAAAAATCTACAACGTCCCGGGTCTCGATTGGCAGCAGCACTACCTACACACTCAATCCCGAGATGCATTCCTCGGTCCAGGTCCCGACGCTCGCCATCACTTCACCGACACCCACCTCAACACCGCTGACACCGCCGCCAACCGCAGCTCCGTCCACTCCCCTGCCCACGACAAAAGCACCCTTTCCCCCCGCACTCGTATTCCTTGCAGTGTTGCTGGGTGCAGGTGCTGTTATCCTGAAAAAGAAGTAAATCCTTCCCCTCTTTTTTTACCGCAAGGTATTATCGTGTGAATGGTATACTGAGTGGTATGGACGTCAATGCATTGCTTGAAAAGGCACACCATCTCATGAAGATCGGCCGGTATGATGATGCAATCGTGCACTATGACCGCGTCCTTGAACTGGATGGCGGGAATATAACATCTCTTGAGAATAAAGGCCAGGCCTATTATTATCTTGGCAGGCACGAAGATGCAATCGCATGTTATGACAAAGCGATCGCTATCAACCCCGGATTGATCGCCCTTTGGTATGAGAAAGGATACGCCCTGAGAAAAGTACACAGGTATGAAGAGGCCGTACAATGTTTCGATCGGGCTCTGGCCATTGATCCGGAATACACCTTAGCGCTTAGCAACAAAGGGTATGCCTTAAATGAACTGGGAAGATATGAAGAGGCGATTGCCTGTTTCGACAAAATCCTGGAGATCAGCCCGAACAATATCCGGGCAGCGACTGCAAAAGGCATTGCGCTGCGGGAGCTGGGTAAAAATGAAAAGGCACTCGTGTTCTTTAACCGGGCACTTGATTTCAACTCCATCAACTCTTTTGTATATTACAACAAAGCGATCGCTCTTCGCAATCTCGGCAGGACAAAAGAAGCGGACGAGTGTCTTAAAATCGTGAATTTCCCCCATGGTGCGGGAAAAAAATAATTTTTTTTATCAGATAATCGCACAAAGAGCGATTAGAAGAGAAAGGTTCGTAAGATTTCTTTAAAAATAATCATTGAATGTTGAAGAAACTTGTATTGCGGTGGGTTATGGATGCTCTTCTCCAGAACCATATCGTTTTGATGAATGATCAGGATATCAGAGAAACAATATTTTTTTTAAATAGATTGTCCCGATGAGCCGTGTAACATCAGCAATCCAGTCGAAGAAATCTGACGATTTATCCCCCTCCATAAATCCCGCTATGCGGAATTCTAAAAAAAATTAAATGAGTTTAAAGATGGGGTGGGTTTCAGCCTTGACATCGATACCCAGGGGACGCATTGCCTCAAGGACAGCGATATCCGTGTATGCCTGTGCCGTGATCATTGCTTCTACGTTCTCGATCGGACCGTACATAATCAGGTTAGCACCGAGCGTGCTTGCGATCATGTTGCAGCCGATATCAGGAGCAGACCATGCTGCCTGCTTGATGCCCTCGATACCGCCAAGGTAATGTTTGGACATCTGCTTGAGGAGAACATCCTTACCCTCGTATCCTGCTGCCAGTAATGACGGGGTCTTGTGTGTACCCTTCCAGCGGCGGAGCCATGTCCAGGCAACGGTCATGTTGTGGTATGCACCACCCGTCGGGTAGCCGTGGATTGCCTTACAGGCGAGGATCTCACGGTATGCACTACCGGAACCAAGACCGAGCGGGGTTGCTGCCGTATCAAGAATCGGGCGGGTGATCCCAGCCTCTTCTGAGATTTGGATCATACCCTTTGTCTGTCCTGCAACGCCCCCTTCAACTAGCACCTTCTCCCTGCCGGGAACTGATGGGTCAGCCGGGTTAAAGGCGAGGACGATTGCTGCATCCACATCACTGTTCTTCAACGCATCAATGTTCTCTTGGGCAATAGAACCGTTGATCGAGTTGTAGATCGCACGGTTCGCAAGCCCGACATCGGTCACGTACTTGCATGCGTGGGCGAGTGCCTTTGGCACGGACGAGTCCATTAAGAACGCAGTCTTGTTGTCAATACTGTCGAACCAGCTGATATAACTTTCAAACGCCTCGGGGTATTCAGCAAGGATCTGGATAAAGTGCGGGATGCCGGTCGCATCGGAGAGTACCTGGCACCGGTTCCAGAGTGCTTCAGCCATTGCCTTGTCGATCTTTCCTGTCTTATCGTCCAGCACAGTCTCATGTTTGTTGTAGAAGATTGAGGCTGCGAGAACGGTCGGGTACTCCCCGGGTTGTCCACCGAGTTTGGTGCCGTTGAAGTCCCAGACCTTCTGTTCTTTTTCGAATTTGAACATTTTTTAACACCTCCATTACACCATTGTCATTAATTTCTGGTACAAAAATAACAGCATCACAAATACGGTTAACCCTGCTACCAAGCCGTACAGTATGCCGATATCCCGTCCGATCTTTCTCCCAACACGCTGCGCAACCTCTGCATCCACGAACTCGATCTTCTTCTCGATCTTGTCGAGTCGCTTCTCCATCTCGAGGAACTGGGGGTTTGCAGCTGCAGAGCCAATTTCAGCGCCACCTGCGGCTTCCTTGACTTCAACGACAATGGCGTCAGCAGCGAACGCACCCGGGTCCCGGGCCGGGAGTTCGTTGATTTTTGCCTTGATTACGTTGAGGTCTTCGCTTTCCATGATGTTGACGATTTCCGTCTGTTCCTGGAAGCGCTTGATAGCTGCGTCGTTGAGGTTCTCGATGAACGGAATAGCCCCTTCAGCGCCGACGACTCTGCCTTCTTTGACTCCACCCTTGTGGAGTGCGCCGAGAGTCTGGCCGGAG
>JAUSBW010000031.1 GCA_030651815.1 Methanoregula sp. | reverse complement strand
TCGTGGTGTTGGATATATTGATATTAAAATGGTTTTCAATGTCTTTTTGAATATCAATTGTACTTATTGATGGATTGTGTTCAAGCAATCCTTGCACATAATTTTTCATATTCTCTGAAAATTTTAAGTTATTGCCTTCAGATCTCTGATCATACAAACCCTCCGTACCTTTTGTTTCCAGAATTTTTTTGTAAATATAATACTGAGCTTGACTGAATGGAGGACTGCCAGTTTTAAAGTATTGATTAACTGATAGTGAAGACACTTCGATATTTTTCAATACCTGAATGATTGAAGATACACGAGTCTGTTGACTCTGTAACATTATAATAATTTATCGTGGTTTAAGTATTTTAATCTTCTCTTACTTAACTTGCCGCATTTTTAGAAATAACCGAAAGTCATGTTTTAAGAATTTTCTGGAATATCAATCAACAATTCATATAAATAATTGTTATCAGCTTATTGTCATTTATACATCGGTATTTCTGTTTTCGCCGTTCATTTCATCGACCAGTTCGGCAATGGTTGCCCGCCGCTCGGCATAGGCATCATGCTGGTGGATGCTCTCCTCGTTGGTCTGCTTGATAATGACAACAGAATCCCCGGAGAGATACTCAAACTCTGCAAGCACTTTCCTGGCCATCTCCCGGACACAGTCTTCAACAAACCGGGGATTTTTGTGCGCGGCAAGCACGACATGGCCTTCATCGCCTCGTTTCAGGAGTTCGTATATGCCGGCGCTCATTGAGTCTTTGAGAATGCTGATGATCTTTTCAAGATCCACATGCTGGTCATCATCAGTTTCTATACAGAGAAACCCCTTTCCGCGCTGGTTGTGGGTTGCCATGGGAACTTCTGTAAAGAACGCATCGATGCTGTGCTTGTCAACGTTGAGGCCCTGCAATACCCGCATGGCCCGTTCCTTCATGATGTTCTGTGCACAGGGACAGGCAGTCATGCCGGTCACTTCTGCGCCTATGCTCTTTCTGACGATCGGTTCCCGGAATGTACGGCGTGCTATTGCCCGTGCATGAACTTTTACTACTTCATGGCAGACCGTGTGGCTGACCGGGGTCTCACGCTTGACCATGAACTCGCTGCGCATGAACACTTCTGTCCTGTCTGCATATTCATGCCGGTCGAGCAGTTTTCTCGCAACCACGCTGCAGAGTTTTTCTATCATGTTCACATCGCCATCGATCGCCTGCTGAAGCACTTCGTCGATCACTTCAAAATTCCGTGAAAGGTTTGCCCCTTTTAAACTTCCGGGCAGATCGACATAAACATCGAAAGTGGAAATAAAAATAACCGGGCGCTTGTCGTGCCGGTGCACTTCGACAAGTTTTTTTACGTTCTTTACTCCGACCCGGGTGAGGTTGATCCGGACATCAGGTAAAGATGCCTGCACGTCCGGCAGTTCCCTGTTAAATGTTCTGTCCAAATCCTGGTCTATGGGTGTAGGTATGGTCATAGCTGCTTATCGCTCTTTTTTAGTGTGCTTCTTTAGTTTTTTCATATAATATTTATGTGCTTTGTTACAGATATCAAAGGGAACTACCATGATGGAAAAATACTATGAGGCGGATGCGGATATCGGTGTGCTGAAAGGCAAGCGCATCGCTGTTATCGGCTATGGGTCACAGGGACGCGGACAATCACTGAACTTAAAAGACAGCGGGCTTGATGTGGTGATCGGCCTGCGCAAAGGAAAGAGCTGGGATGCGGCAAGCAAGGATGGCATGAAAGTGATGACGGTTGCAGAGGCTGTCAAAAAAGCAGATATCATCCAGATTCTCCTTCCAGATGAGAGCCAGGGTGCAATCTTCCGGGCAGAGATCCTGCCGCACTTAACTGCGAACAAATGCCTGATGTTCTCGCACGGGTTCAATATTCACTACGGCCAGATTGTCCCCCCCACCACAGTTGACGTGATCATGGTCGCGCCAAAGGGCCCCGGCTTCATGGTGCGCCGCCAGTACGAGGAAGGCAAAGGCGTACCTGCACTTATCGCGATCCATCAGGATCATTCGGGCAATGCGCACAAGATCGCACTCGCGTATGCAAAAGGTATCGGAGCAACCCGTGCGGTTGTGTTAGAGACAACGTTTCGCGAAGAGACCGAGACCGATCTGTTCGGTGAGCAGGCAGTTCTCTGTGGTGGTATGACCTCTTTGATCAAAGCGGGATTTGAGACGCTTGTTAATGCCGGCTATTCCCCGGAGATGGCATATCTCGAAGTGCTTCACGAGACAAAACTCATCGTTGACCTGATCTATGAAGGCGGTCTGACAAACATGCGCAAGTACATCAGCAACACCGCGCAGTATGGCGATCTCACAAGGGGACCCCGCGTTATTGGCGAGGAGAGTTATGTCGCAATGGAGGAGATCCTTGAAGAGATCCAGAATGGCACGTTTGCGCGGGAGTGGATGCTTGAGAATCTGGTGAATCGCCCGGTCTTTAATGCGCTCACTGCAGCAGATGAGGATCATCTCATCGAGGAAGTGGGCAGGGAAGTCCGTGGCATGATGCCCCAGTTCCAGAAGAACGAGGGAAAGAAGCCCGCAAAACCGGCCGCGAAAAAAGTGATAAAAGCACAGGCCAAGAAAAAATAATCCCCCTGTTTTTCTGATATCTTTTTTGCATCCGGCTGCTTACACATGTGTGGATGAAGATCTGCATCATTTATCACAGCGAGACCGGCAACACCCGTCATGTTGCCCAGCACCTGTCTTCAGCATTCGATTCTCAACTCGTAGAAATTAATGATGTTGCACCCCATTTACGACTTACAAAGTTCCTCGTCTGGTGCAAGATGGCACGCGGTGAAGAGCTGACAAAGACTGAGCCTGAATCCGTTGATGTATCGGAATATGACCTGATCGTATTCGGCTCCCCCGTATGGGCGTTTAAGCCAACCCCTGCAATCCATACGGCAATCGCGCAGCTGAAAGGATGCATGGGAAAACCTGCAGTTGCGTTTTCCACGCATGGCGGCAGGCCTGGACAGACAGACGAGACGTTTAAAAAATGGATCGAAGCCCGGGGGATGGTGTTAGCTGCTGTGACCAACATCAACCAGAAAGACATAGAGGATGCGAAAAAGAACAAAGATCTGGTAGCTCTTGTGTCTTCAGCAATAAAAGTATAATTTTCTAAAACCAAAAAATTCAGGAAACTACTTTTTTTAAGTCTGTCGTATGAACCTGTCAACGTTGAACGGGGGTATCCATTCCTGAATCCGGCAAGGACGCTCAACTGCTGCATGATAGAAAGATCCGCCACCTCTCGTGAGCGGATAATTATGAGAAAGTCTTTTGGATGCAGGGCGCCTTTATATTATACAACTATGACGGACTCTTATGAAAATCTCCTCAAACAGGCCTATTCCAATATCACGGAAAAATCCGAATCTTCGGAACGTTTTGTAGTTCCCGAGGCAAAAGCGTACGTGGAGGGCAAGACAACGGTTCTTGAAAATTTCACCGAAATTGTCAGTAAAGTCCGCCGCGAACCGGATCACTTAATGAAGTTCCTCTTAGGCGAACTGGGGACGTCGGGAAAGATTGATGGCAACCGCGCGATCTTTAACGGTAAGTTCGAGATCTCGCTCCTCAAGATGATCATCAAGAGTTACGTAGAAGATTACGTGATCTGCTCGGAGTGCGGCAAACCTGACACCCGTCTTGTCAAGGATGACCGCGTCATGCTGCTCCGCTGCGATGCCTGCGGGAGTCACCGCCCGGTGAGAAAGAGAAAGGCCCGCACCGAACCCGTATCAGAGAATCTTGAGGAAGGCCAGATCATGGATGTCGAGATCCAGTCGATCTCCAAGCGGGGCGACGGGGTCGTAAAGATGGGCCGCTACATCATGTATGTGGCAAATTCCAAGCCCGGCATGAAAGTGAAGATCAGAATCTCCCGCATCTCCGGATCGATCGTATTCACCGAGCGGGCTGAAGAATAATTTTTTTGCTCCTTTTTTACAGAGCAGGATTATATCCACAAATCCCTTTTTTCTGCCAGATGTGCAGTGCAGTCAGATTCACATTTGAACACGGTTGGTGAAAACAGCCGCGAGGTTCATACCCCAAGGGAGTTTGCACGGACATCCCCGCAGGGATTGTCAGTGCGAAATTCGCTGGTGCATTTCATGCAAAAAAAGATTGAAGTTTTTAATCACTGCTTTTTTAAGCCCTTGATGATCTCATTGCAGTTACCGGAGATCCGTTTGCAGGCCTTTTTGATGATGGGGAGGGGATTTTTCTTTCCTTTGGTGGTGACGAAGAGTTCCGGGTCAGAGAACTGGAACTCAATCGCGTAGCGGGCGACATCAATATCGGAATCGGTTAATAATTCCTCGACAAGGGCGTTCATGAACGTGTGCCCCTGCCCCTGTATGACGAGCCGCACCTTGTCCTTCTCGAGCTCGAGCATTTTTACAATCATGCACCTATGGTTGGGCACCTGAAAATCATTAAGGTATGGGTGCTCAGCACGCCAGCATTGCTGCAGGAAAGACACAGTGTTACAAAATAGCGAAAACGTGGCAGGAAATAATCAGGGGAATTCAAATATCTCCCCGTCTCTTCCAGTGTGGGGAAGCTCCCACGGGAGCATGTGGCTCATATGCACGCATCGGAAATCTTTGGGTTTGAGGCGCTCGGCAAGTGAACAGGCTTCGAGATAATTCATGTGCTTGCCTATCGAGATGCCAGAAGGCACAAGGGTATCCAGAAGCAGGAGATCGAGATCCTGTAAGAGATCAAGGCTCTGTTTCGGAATATTGATGTTCGTATCTGAAGTGAATGCCACCCGCGACTGGTCGGTTTCAAAGAGTATGCCGCAGGTATATGTGGTGGGATGTTTGACCAGAAACAGTGTGGCAGTAATCCCAAAGATCTCGAACGGTTCGTACGGCTGGATTGCGACTTTGTCAAACGTGAGAAACCGGAATACTTCTGCGCAGTAGTTCAGGACAGGCGGTGCGGCAAAGACCGGGGGGATGTTCTGGACGCGGTAGAACTCGCCAAACCCGATGAAGTGATCGTAGTGGCCATGCGTCCAGAGCACGGCATCGATATGGGGCGAGCCGTTTAAGAGGAGTTGCTGGCGGAGATCGGGGGATGAATCGATCAGAAGATGCCGGTCATTATTCTGAACCAGCAGCGACGTGCGCAACCGCATCCTCCCGGTTGCTTTGGCATGGGCGCACCGGGGGCAGTCGCAGCCAATCTTTGGCGTACCAATCGCGTCACCGGTTCCCAGCAGCGTGATCTTCATATTACAACCAGTTCAGGTGCCGGATAGCGTCCCGGCTCTTCACCATATGAATGCCTTTCTTAATATCATCACGGGAAAGGGACTGGCGGTTTTCCATGAGGGCGGAAAGGACTGCTTCTTTGATCATCATGCGGAGATCAGAACCGGAAAAACCTTCCGTTTTGGATGCGAGCAGCTGGTAGTCTATGGTGCAGCCGAGAGAGGCAGTCACCTTTTGCAGAATATTTTTCCGCATATCCTCATCCGGTAAGGAGAACTCCACCACTTCGTCAAACCGTCGCCATGCAGCCTCGTCGAGCAGCTGGGGGTGGTTGGTGGCACCGATCAGGATCACACTGTTTTTGACCAGGTTTATCCGGTCGATATTTTTTAACAGGGAATTGACTGCGCGCTTCATGGCCCCGTGATCATCGGCCACCCGGCTCTTTGCCACAAAATCGAATTCATCGATGAAAAGGATGGATGGGGAGAGTTTTTTTGCCAGTTCGAAGATACGGTCGATATTCTTTGAGGTCTCACCGAGGTACTGGGAGGTGATCATCGAGAGGCGGACTTCGAGCACTGGCATATGCATGGTGCTGGACATGGCTAGCGCAATCGAGGTTTTTCCCGTACCGGGCGGACCGACAAAGAGGAGTTTACCCACTTCGTGGATGCGGTGACGGTGCAGATACTCGCGGTGTTCGAGAGCGTGCTGGATCTTTGAGATGACTGCAAGCTGCGATGGTGAGCAGACGAGGTCATCCATCCTCTGCTCTACTTCCTCCGGTGCACTGATCGTTACAAGATCCAGCGCCCCGCGGAGTTTCTCATCTTCTGCGATCAGCTTAGAGAGGCGTGCCTCGAGATGTGCCCTGGTGTCTTCATAAGGCGGGTTTGCTGCACGGACGTTTTTATAGACAACACCCGCGGAATCCAGTTTTTCAAAATAAAATGCAAGGGTTGGATTTTTCTCCACAAACGACTTTCCGCCCTGTTTGAGGAACCACTGGGCAGCAGATTCGAGCGCAGTGATGCGGAGGCGCTGGCCGAAATCCTCGTATGCTACAAAGGGATTTGCAGACATCTTCAGGTGAGCATCCGTTATAGACAGCGTGCGTTTGATTACGCCGTCGCTCACGTAGACCGGCCGCTTTACATCAGTGGCACTGGTAATGCTAAAAATATCGCGGCAGGCGGGCGTCAGGTCATTGATATCGAGCTGGGGGTTCTGGTTGAAAATTTCAGCGGTCAGAACGACATCCATTATGCGCAGGGCTTCAGAATCTCCAGACATGGTTGTAACCTCAATTATTCTTTTCCGAAGTGAATAAGGCTATCTCATCGTGTTGTGACGACGCAGCCATCAGCAGTCACGATCACCGTATGCTCGTGCTGGGATACGAGTGAACCCGGGATATCGGCAAGGACCGGGTACGCATGGATCGTCTGGGACCTGACCAGTGCCAGGAGTGCGATGTCCCGTTTCCGTTCTGTGAGCCAGCGGCGGGAAAACGGGAGTCCGTGGCGATCCTTCACTGTTTCGAGGATGGCACGCGCTGCCGGGATCCGCACGGGTTTTTGTGAGATCTGGGAATAGATCTCCATCCGTGATTTCTCCCCCACATGGCCGCTTCCCGTAGTAGCGAACGGCTCGATCGCAAAGACCATCCCTTCTTCGAGCACGATCCCTCCGTTGATGCCGACATTGGGGATGGTGGGTGCGCGGTGAAGAACATACCGGTCAAGCCCGTGCCCGGTCAGGTTTGCGATCGGGCGATAGCCCCGACTCTCGATCTCGTGCTGGATTGCGGCACCGAGTTCACCGGCAGTCGCGCCCGGCCTGACCTTTTTTATTGCCGCTTCGAGCGCCTGCTCCGATGCTGCAAGGAGCAGGGAGTTGCTGCCCAGATCAACGGTGGTTGCCGTGTCTGCGATATACCCGTCAATGTGGACCCCGAGATCAAGTTTTGCCACATCCCCTTTCTCAAATATCCGTTTATCGGCGGGGGAAGCGGTGTCATGGGCAGCATCCTCGTTTAAGGAGAGGTTGAGAGGAAACGCGAGCGAAACGCCTTCCTCCCTGATCCTCGATTCGATGCATTCCACGAGATCAAAGTAGGATTCCCCTACCCTGATTCCTTTTGCCCCCTCGCAAAGAATCCCCGAAGCGATGACACCGGCTTCACGGTACTTTTCAAAGATTTCGTCATTCATACGATGAGATCCTCCGGAAATTTCGTGAAATTGTTAAACCCTTTTGTGGTGACCTCCCCTATATCTTCGAGACGCACTCCTCCGATGCCCAGATAGTAGAGCCCCGGTTCGACCGTGATCACGCTGCCCGCCCTGAGTTCTTTTCCTGCCGGGCCTAAGGTGGGCAGTTCATGCACCTGAAGACCGACACCATGCCCGAGGTTATGGACAAATCCCCGTGTGTCACTTTCATACCCGTGCTCTTTGAAAAAGTCCACAACGGACTGGTAAACAACTGCCCCGGATACCCCGGCTTTTACCTGCGAGATGCCCAGTTGTTTTGCTTCACGCAGAGCGGCGTACATATCACGGATTTCGGGGGCAGGTTCACCTTTTACCACAGTGCGCGTCATATCTGCGTAATATCCTGTTTTCTCGTCGCAGGGAAACAGGTCGATTACGATCGGTTCGTCCGCTTTTAAGGGGCCGGTGCCGGTCATGTGCGGCACTGCAGTCTCTTCCCCGCATGAGACGATGGTATCTACCGCAGTGCACCCGTGTTCGAGAAGAAGTGAGTGCATGGAGAATTTGATCATCTCTGATGTCAGCGGCTTTCCATCAGCATACAGTATGCCTTTTTTTACGGTAGCGCGCCGGATCAGTGAGACTGCTACACCCATTGCTGTCTCTGTTACCTTCTGGACGTGCTTCATCGCTTTTATCTCATCCCTGCTCTTGGTTTCCCGTATTGCAGGGACTGTTCCGCTGTCTACTGCAACCGTGCAGAATTCACCCAGCGCCTGTGCCAGTGCGACCGGGAAATTGGGAGGGACCAGCACTTTTTTTCCTACCTGCCCGGCGATCATCTTTGCAGTTGCCTTCCAGGGATCTTTTTCGGTTTTTAAGATATCAGGAAGCCCTGCCTGCGTGCGGGTTATAATGGATGCAGTGGACTCACGGGACGCGCGCCCGGTCTCCATCCGGGAGACAATGATCACACCAGCTCTGTTCACCTTTTTAAAATAGACAAAAGGGTCACTGGTCACAAATTTTGTCAGGTAACGCATATCTGCGTCGCGTGAGGATGCGTACATCACGAATGCATCGGCACCGCTTTTTCTGACTGCACTGGATAAGAGGTCCATCTGGGTTGATATATGCGCTGAAACGTCAAGTACTTTTATTCCGGAGTTGACATTCCAGTGATGGAAGAAGATGCCAAAAACCGGTTTAGATTGAAATTTTATGGGCTCACTATTGAGCTCAATATCATTGTGCTGCTCGTAGCACTGTCAGTTATTATCTTTTTCATAGTCCGTTCCCAGTACACCCCCATTGCCATTCTCGTAATGCTCATACTTGCACTGGTTCTTTCCCTTGACTTTGTAAAGAGATACCGGGAAACGAAAGCCTGGCTCTATGCGCAGCCGAAGAAGAGCAAAGAAGGGGATGAACCCAAACAGAAAGAGAAGACAGAATAATCTGGCGTTGTGGTATTTTTTGGAGAATTATGCTCAGGAAGATGAAGGACGAGATCGAGCTGCCGAGCCGCCATATTGAGGTGGCAAAAGCAGTAGCAGATCACGAGCCTGTCGGCATCATGAAACTTGGGCGAGCTGCTTAACCTCCCTTCACACAGGATCCGCTACTCCCTCCATGTACTGGAACAATTTGGGTATATCTGCGCATCACCGGAAGGTGCAGTTGCCACATCGCGGACTGCAGAATTGTTTAAGCATCTCAACGGGGATCTGGATGACCTGATATGGTTGCTCGTGGCGATGAAGCGTCCGTGATCCGGTATGATCTCTTATTTCCCTCATCTTCAGCTTCGATTGACCTCATAGTTACCTTTAAAAGCCCCCAAAAAGAATATAATAAGCCGCACCAATGTGCCTCCCTAACTCAGTTGGTAGAGTGTCGGACTGTTAATCCGAATGTCACAGGTTCGAGCCCTGTGGGGGGCGTTTTTGGGCCCGTAGCTCAGTCCGGTCAGAGCGCCCGGCTCATAACCGGGCGGTCATGGGTTCGAATCCCTTCGGGCCCACTGTTTTTTGATGTTTCACTCCCCGGAAAATGGGGTTTTTTCTGGAAACGATTGAAAAAGTTTCTATTACAAAGAAGTACAAAGGGAGCATGATGAAGTGCCCTGTCTGCCAGATGGACTGTGTCAGATCAGCAAAAGATATTCTTGTCACACTCCCGTCACTGTTCCGCCCCTGTGCAGACTGCAGTGCCCGCGTACTGGACAAACGGGCCCCGCTCCCCACACTCGAATACGCCTTACCCTGCTCCTGCGGGAAACGGTTTATCGATGAAGTTTTTGCCCACCTGTACGTGATCATGGTAGATGAAGGGGATATGAAACCCACTGAACCGTTGATCGCAGTGGGTTCACCGCTCATCCACCCGGGATTTCCTGTGGAACGCCCGCCATTTCTTTCTGATAAATCCCTCGTGCTTTTAACCCGGAAAGCAACAAAAAAGACCGCAGAACGGCTGATGAGTGAAGTACCTGAACTGCGGGGGGTGGTAAAAACCGGAGATTTTGTGCCGGGTATTGCAAACGCTGACTTAAAGTCAGTGCCACGAGTCTATGATCTTCTGGCAGGGTGCGATGTACGGGCTGACATCTTCCCGCTCAGGAGCGGGCCTCTTGTCATGTACAAACAGCAGTCACTGATCCATATCGAATTTTCACGGGGATACGCGCCTAAGATCCGGGCATTGGAACAGCATGTGGGAATACCACCGGCAAAGATGTTTATTGATGCCTGTTCCGGTGTCGGGACACTCGGACTTACGGCAGCATGTCTCGGTGTGCCGCATGTGATCATGAATGATGCATGGTATGCATCGGCGTTCTGGTCCGCCTTCAATCTCGAAGTGAACCGGGAGTATTTCAGGGTCAGCAGGGTCAGGATATTCGAGCAGATGGAGGATATGCAAAAGCACCCGGTTGTGAAAAATCCAATAAAAATCGCCGAGACCGAAGGTGAGCAGAAAATCGAAATTTACCAGGGGGATTTCAGGAGACTTTATACGGTGATCCCCCCTCAGAGCGCACCGGTGACTGCACTGGATCTCTTTGATAAAAAAGACACGCTGGCAATACAGCAGATCGAGCGCGAATGGAAAGAAAAAATCGGCGGGGATCTGTTCATCCCATGAGTGCCTCCTCTTTTTGCTGCGTGATTGCAGATGCGATTCTCTGATCGGGTAAAAAGCCTTTATTGAGCTAGGTACAAAGGTATATGGGGACTAGCCCGGGTGGTTCGGCGTCACCTGTAACCTGAAACCGTCGTTACGCGGGGGGCGAAGTTTGACGAAGGCTGCAACGGCCTGCGGGAGCCTCTGCGTTCTGACTGTGAAACCTCGTCCCATGAGGTCGATGGCCAGGTATCAATATTCCGGAGGGAATGGCGACCTGTTGCTGCGGGGACCGGTTCAGGCCCGGAAGGGAGCAGACTTACCGTAGACATTTGGCGCCCATGGGGTAACGGGGCGGAGGATGAATGCTTTGGTAAACGTAGTAACGTACAGTCGACCGATAACGCGTCCCCATTTACGATTATCATGGCAAAAGTGACCATCATTGGGGCGACAGGCAATGTGGGGATGTTTGCCGCACATGCAATTTCGTCGATCCCTCATGTGAGTGAGATCCTGCTCTACGGGCGGGAAGGGCGCGAGTCTCTTTTAAAAGGAATTACCCAGGACCTTGTCGATTCATTTGCCGCACGGGGAACCGATGTAAGGATCAACTGGACGACCAATATAAAAGATGCAGCCGGATCCGCTGTTGTTGTAATAACTGCAGGTGCTCCGCGCACACCCGGCCAGAATCGTATGGACCTTGCTGTTGGAAATGCAAGAATCATCGCACCGCTTGCACAGGCAATCGGTGTCATCGCACCGCAAACCAAGATCCTGGTAGTGACAAACCCCGTCGATGTGATGACCTGTGTTGCCCTGAAAAGCTCAGGTCTTCCACCCAGCCAGGTATTCGGACTGGGAACGCACCTGGATTCGATGCGCTTAAAATCCTTAATAGCTGCGTACTTCAAGGTGCATGTGAGTGAAGTCCACACGCGCATAATCGGGGAGCACGGCGACAGCCTGGTACCTCTCTGGTCTGCGACAACGATTGGTGGCATCAAGATCTCGAATCTGCCGACATTTTCTCATCTGCCGGTTCAGGATATTATCCATTCAGTAAAGACCAGCGGTGAAGAGATCATAAAAAACAAGGGTTCAACTGTCTATGGGCCCGGAGAGGCGATCGCCTCGCTGGTAAAGACTGTGATCAGCGATGAAAACCGTATCCTGACCGTGTCTGCCTATATCAAAGAGGAAGTGCATGGCGTCAGCGAGGGTGATGTATGCATCGGTGTACCAGCCCGCGTGAATTGTCAGGGTGTTTTTCCAATCTCTATCAGGATCGATGAATCGGAAGTGATGGCATTCCGCAAATCCGTTGAAAAGATACGGGCAATCACCCGGAATGTTATGGCATCTCTTGAAAAATAAGTGAAAAAAAAGAGATAAACTGACTGTTTTAGTTCAGTGTCACTTCAATAATCTCTGCCCGCTCAACGCCCGCAATCTCATTGAGGGACTTCTCGATTGCATCCGTCTCCCCCCCACAGTCATTGACAACTGCGGCAAGTTTGATCGCCTTTAAGCCAAATCCGATTGGCTCTATCTGCATGTCCTGAATACCGGGCAGTTTTGCTTTGAGTGCCTTCTTGAGTTGTTCAAGATCGACTTCGGGTGATTCCGGCATCACCCGCATAATGACGGCAACACTTCCCATGCTTTACGGTCCCCCAAATCCACATTTCGGGCAGGTGTAGGGGATGCTCTGTTCTCTGCACCGGTAACACCGGTTGATCTCAAAACCGCATGCGGGGCACCCGAATTCCGTTGCGCCCTCTTCTGCAAGCGGAGCACTGCAGGATGTACACTTTTTATCTGACATTATAGTTCCTCCAAGGATTCCTGTAGTATCTCTTTTAGAACCTTTAAAAGGTTGTACCGATTTTGGTGCATAGGACAGGTTCACAGTTCAAAAATTTTTCAATACCCACGCCCGATTTTCCATTGATAATGGTAGTTTTTATCCGGTGTTTCAGGACAAATGGAATGAAAAACGGATCTACCACATCATTTTTTATGGGTATTGTTACCTGTTCCTGAATGATTCCTTTGAGAAATATCCCGTCAACCGATTTGAGAACGAGAAGTTCAATTCCCAGTTCAGCTGCTATCCATGCAGCAATGGAGTCGGAGGTGACATCCCATGAATGGGGGAGGGGATCACGCTGCCTCATGCTGATATAGGGCAGAAAGACTGCGGTTGTTTCCGGCACTGCGAGGATATCTGTTGTCCTCATTCCATGAGATGCAATAACCCATGCATACTGCTCCATGGCAGCGACAGCCATCCAGTGTGCGGCATCATCCGCCACTTGTTCCTGCCTCACTGCATCGGCAAAAAGTCCCCCTCCGGAAACAACCAGCAGCGGACGTCCTGATCCGCACAATAACGGGACGATCTCCGGAATCCGGTGATGCAGGCTTCCTCCCAGTTTCACTACAAGCGGGGCTCGCGGGTTTCTTATTGACTTTCCTGCCTGCACCATCTTTTAAGAGAATTATATCGCCAGATTATAAAAGGGGGATGGAGATACTATACAGTCTTAATGCGCCGGTTCTGCCTGTTTATCGTCTCTCTCCTGCTCATCGCTGGTGTGGTACATGCAGGCACGGATGTCAGGATTACAGAATTCTGTCCCGATCCATATCTTTACAATGATATGGATGAGTATCTGGTGCTATCCGGCAATGGATCGCTTGATGGTATCACCGTCTCGGATGGAAGGGGCGGATTCCGCTTTCCCCCCGGCACCCGTATCAACGGCGCCCTGACTATCGCCCGCAGTGGCCCGGCATTTTTGCAAAGTCATGGAAAGTTGCCGGCATTCGAATGGCTGGATTACTCACCGGTTGTTCCCAACGTGATCAACGGCGATCCACTCCGTCTTGCGAACACCGGGGATGAACTGCTGCTGTACGAAGGCTCTGAACTGATCCAGCGTGTTGCATGGCCAAAGGATGTGAAACCCCGGCAAGGGCAGGTCCATTATTTCGAAAACGGGGTATGGGATCCCCGCCCCCTCATGATCGGGCAGTCCCGCTTCGCACCCGCAATATTCTATAATGTGACAGTAACAACTTTTGTCTCACCGGACTGCTCCAGTGAGATGTTCACCTATGCTGTGGATCAAGCATCCGATGAGATACTTCTCAATGTCTATGAATTTTCCAGCCCCGCGATGGCCGATTCCCTGATTGCAGCACGGGAGAGGGGTGTGGATGTTTCGGTTCTTGTCGAGGGAGGGCCCGTAGGGGGTATCAGTCCGGAAGAGAATGCTGCGATCTGGAGGATGAATGCAGGCGGGATACCCGTTCTCCAGATGGCCTCCGGGAAAGATGTTCATCCGCCCTACCGTTACGCCCATGCAAAATATCTCGTGATCGATCACAGGGCGGTCCTTCTCACGAGTGAGAATTTCAAGTACAGCGGATTTCCCCCTGCGGGTTTCAACAGTAACCGTGGGTGGGGGGTGTATCTTGAAGATCCTGCTCTTGCCGGGTATTTTTCAACAGTATACAGGACCGATTCCATCGGGCCTTTTATTATCCCCATCAACGGCTCTCCGGGAAATCCCGAAACGGTACCTGCAGGAAAACATGCAGTTGAGTTCACACCTTCACAATTTTCCGGAGCTACTGTCAGACCCGTTATCTCTCCCGACACCAGCAGCCAGATCATTGATCTGATCCAGTCCGCCCAAACCAGTATCGAGATCGAGCAGGCATATATCACCAACGAGACGCCCTTAACTCTTAATCCGTATCTTGCAGCTGCTGTCAACGCATCCCGGCGCGGTGTTCATGTAAGGGTGTTGCTGGACTCGTACTGGTATAATATCAAAGACGAGAAGGACAATGACGAGATGGCCGCCCTTATCACCCGTATCGGTACAACCGAGCGGATCCCGCTCGAAGGGCGGTGTGCGGATCTTGCGGCAAGTAACCTTGAAAAGATCCACAACAAGGGCGTAATCGTTGACGGGCAGCGCGTGCTTGTCAGCAGCATCAACTGGAACAGCAACTCCCCTAATTTCAACCGGGAGGCGGGAGTCATCATCGAGCACCCGGGGGTTGCCCGGTATTTCCTTACGGTGTTTGAAGATGACTGGAATAGTCCGGTGATATCTCCGGAACCGAAAACCGATTATCCCAAAATCATCATTGTGATTGCCGTAATCCTGCTGCTGCTCATCATTTACTATCGCAGGCATATATGGTAGGGATAAAACCCGTTGCATCGGAGAAGTGGATAAAAAACCATCAGCAAAAACTCTGCTCTCGAAAAACAGGTGTTCAGATGCAACACTTTTTTAGATTTTTTTGAGTGCACACTGGCACACGTCACACAGGTTGATGTCGCTTTCTCCGGTGACTACGGCAAGCGCCCAGCGATCAATAATTAAATCCAGTTCTGTTGACAATACAACTTCGCCCGCACCCCGCTTCCTGCTCATGTACTGGGAGACTGCTGCCCGTGTTATCCCGAGCCGTTTTGCAGCATCACTCTGGCTGATTCCTTGTTTCCGGACGAGCCTTAACACCATTTCCGCTCTCATGGGGGGAAGGAGATTCCTGACCATCGTGTCGCAGTGCATCAGGGTACAGGTATGCTTTGTCATACACACGCAGGTTGGGGATTAGATGCCTGATCAGTCCGGTTCTGGTAGATGATCTGCCGTGCATCGCGGAAGTTGAACTTCTCGATGATGAGATGGCGTTCTTTGAGTTTCTTTAAGGCATACCGCACTGTCCGCGGCGCCAGTTTTGTTCGCGATACAAGGTCTTTGTGGGTCATCGCACCACCGTTATCCAGTATCTCCAGCACCGTTTTTGATGACTGGGGTAATGTTGCAGGATACATGGTCAATATGTTAACACTGTTAACACATTAATCTGTCGGTAATTTAAACCCTCATTTTCAATACTTCCTTATGTTCGAGCGCCAGGAACGGTTGGCAATCCTGCTGTTGATCGGCGTTGCGGTTGCAGTGATCGCTGTGCACCTGATTCTTGGTTCGTTCGGGAAAGAGCCGTTTTCGAAGCCATTTACGAACAATTCAGCGGATGGTGAACTGGTGTATGTTGAAGGCACCATCGATCAGGTTGCTCTGACCAGGACCGGCGGGCATATGACCCTGCAGATCAATAGTCTCACCATTTTTATCCCGGCTCAGGCAGCCCGCGATCTCACTGTGAAGAAAGGAGCAAATATTTCGGTGTATGGGATTGTCGGGACCTATCGCGGGAAAAAAGAGATTATGGTGAGTTCGGCTGAGGATATCCGTTTTTTATAATTGGAAAGAATCGCAGATAGTGTAACGTGTTGTGGATTGAAACACAGGTGCCGAATGGGTGGCCGTGTGGTTATCCGGCGATTGCTGAAGTAAAGGTAGTCAGGTTTTAATCCTTTTTTGTGAGTATCTTGCCAGTGCAGATCTTTTAGTCCTGTTGCGTCTTTATCCTGTGGCTGAAAAGTCAGCCAGAATTTTTGAGTTTCCTCCTGCTAATGGATGCCAGTGCTTTCTGTGCTGTTTGACGAACATCTTCATCTGAATCATTCAGTAATACCGTGAGTCCTTCAATGGCTCGTTCGTCTCCGATATTTCCCAGTGCCCATGCGGTGTTTTTCCGGACACCTTTTTTCGGATCGCTGATAATTGCAAGGAGCGGTTCTACTGCCCGTGGATCACAAAGCCTGCCCAACCCCCATGCCGCACCCTGGCGGAGCCATTTATCCTCGGCTTTAAGTGCCGCAATCAGGGGCTCAAGAGCACGGATATCTCCAATTTTTCCTAATGATTTTGCAGCAAGCCACTGGACATCAACATAGGGATCCTTAAGGGCTTTTATAAGAGGTTCAACTGCCGATGTATCCCCCTCTTCACCCAGTGCCTCTGCTGCTTTCCAGCGGTAATGGAGGTTGTCATCCTGTAAGAGGTTGATAAATTCTTTAACCCGCCACTTACGCCGTTCTTCGACCACAACAGAATCCTCTGTTGGGACTTCTTTTTCAGGCACCGGTAATTCAGCATCACCCATTATACAACCCCAATAGCCACCGATACGTGTTGTCGGACTATTAAGGTTTTCCTTTGGTTTTTGGGTTGTGGTTTTTTTGATGTAAAAAAAGGAAAAGGGAGAATATCACGATTCCAAAATATTTTTAAAAATCGAGTCCCGCCACATTCAGAGATGAAAAAAGTATTGCGCTATCCCTGTACAATTTCAAGTGTCACTGAAAAATTCTTAACCGTGTGGGTGAGTGCACCCATGCTGATCACATCCACTTCCAAAGCTGCAAAATCATGGAGCGTGTTGGGTTCAATACCTCCGGAGAGTTCTATGATGACGCGATCCCGGAGGCCCTTCTTCCTGAGTGCATCGAGAGTGGTTTTAACCTGTCCGGAATTCATGTTATCAAGCAGGATAATGTCAGCACCTGCGGATGCTGCCAGCAGGGCATCAGCGGGTGTCTCGACTTCCACTTCGATCTTTTTGTATAGGGTGATCTTTTTTGCAGCAGTGATTGCTTTTTTTAGAGGGACCAGCGCCAGATGGTTATCTTTGATGAGAATACCGTCACTCAGACTTCCACGATGGGGTTCCCCGCCCCCGAGCTGGACTGCTTTTTTGTCAAGTGCCCTGAATCCGGGACAGGTTTTTCGTGTACCTGCTACCCGGCATTGCGGGTTTTTTTTGTAGATGATATCAGCCATCTCCCGTGTCCGGGTTGCAATACCACTCATTCTCCCTATGATGTTGAGTGCAGTCCGTTCAACCAGCAGGATCTTTTTTGCGTCTCCGGTAAGCGAGAGGAGTTTATCGCCTGCTTTGACATTCTGTCCATCCTGTGCGAACTGTTCTACTGCAACACCATAATGGGAAAAGAGCATGGTTGCTTCGCATAATCCTGCAATGATACCTGTCTGCTCTGCAGAGATCTCTGCACGACAGCAAATATCAGGGATCACAGCTTCCGATGTCACATCGCCTGAGGGGGCATCCTCATCGATAAAGTGCAGCAGGTACTCAAGGGATACCATAGATTTCTTCACCAATATGCCTGTATCATGTTCCTACCACAATCGGACTGTTGAGATCTTCAAGGAGTGAGAGGATCGAAAGGGCTGCCAGATAGCTTGTTGCAGGGTTGTCCGGGCTCGGAAAATTGGTCACTTTGATATAAGTCTCCCCAAAATCCCCTTCAACGAACAACTCGTGCACATTCCGGTCAACTGCTGGATCAACCCAGAGCTCCACATCCGTATCCTGTCCTGCTGCAAGGCTCATGGCAACCGAGACATTCACATTTTTTGGGAATGCTTTTATGCATTCATTGGCTTTTCCTGAGAAGATCATCCTGCGGGAATCGGATGCAATACCCAGAGAAGCCGGACTTTTTGTTGTCCTGAGCAGGAGTTTTTTGAACTTTGAGATCCTGCCGATCTTCAGGTTATCGAGCCCGAAGATCGCCCCGCTGGGGATGTGGACTTTTTGACCGGACTTTAAGGCAGTCTTCAGAATCTCTTCTCTGAATACCGGGTCGGCAAGCGCTCCTACACTCATGATTACCAGATCTTTGTTGCTTGAGAGCACTGCTGCAGCATAGATTTTAACAGCGCTGACCGAGGCTGCCTCGACCACAATATCCATGTCGGCAGCAATAAACGTATCAAAATTTTCATAAGCCTGTGAACCCGAGAGGGTGGCGATCTCCTGTGCCCGTTCAAATACCTGATCGTACACTGCCCGGATCTCGAAACTGCCCACATGCTGTGCGATGATATGCCCGATATTGCCACAGCCGAGCAGCCCGATTTTTATCATGGTAAACAGATTATGGGTGTCATTGGTTAAGCGTTGTGCTTACACAAAGTGTATCCCTGTGCAGCGGGGAAACCGGCCTTATATCCGAATGCGTTCAATGGATATGGTAGTTGTTAAATGCCGGTAAAAGGATCAGGTAACGATTGTGGCAGCACTGTAAATACCGGGTGGTTAGAAGCGCTTGCAAACCGGTGCGTATTTATCGAAACCTACGGATGTCGTTATAATTTCGGTGACACGGCAAAACTTGTTGAGATCTTAAAAAGCAACGGAAGCACCATTGTCGGATCTGCAGATGTTGCCGACGCTGTAGTTATCAACACCTGTACGGTTGTCGGGCCGACCGAGCGTCGCATGCTCCGGCAACTCAGCCGGTACCGGGATCATGAGCTTTATGTTACCGGATGTATGCCAGAGGTCCAGCAGGAAGCGATCTTTTCCGTATGCACACCCACGCTCATCCCTCCTGAAAAAATTCGTGAGGAATACCGGAAAGTAATGACGGTCGCTAAAGAGGGACCGGGGATAGTGCAGATTGCACAGGGCTGTCTGGGCCAGTGCACGTACTGCCTCACGCGCTTTGCGCGAGGTCCGCTGAAGAGTTTTTCTAAAGAAGAGTGCCTCTCGCAGGTGCAGACCTTTGTCCGTTCCGGCATTCCGGAGATCCAGCTGACCGCGCAGGACGTGAGTGCGTGGGGTCGTGACTGCGGGCGTACATTTCCCGAACTGCTGACTGCCATCAGTGATATACCGGGGCGGTTCATGGTCCGGGTGGGTATGATGAATCCAACAACTGTGAACTATTGTCTTGATGATCTGGTTGATGCCTTTTCTGATGATCGCATCTTCAAATTCGTTCATATCCCTTTTCAGTCAGGATCAGATGCGGTACTCACGCGAATGGGCAGGCAATATACAGTGGCGGAATGTGGGAAAATAGTCGCTGCATTCCGGAAACGATACCCGGACATCACCATTGCAACCGATGTGATTGTCGGTTTTCCGAAAGAAACGAATGCAGATTTTTCCAGCTCGTGCGATCTCATCGACCGGGTGCGCCCGAACAAGGTAAATATCACCCGGTATTCCAGCCGCCCGTTCACTTTAATCTCTTCAGAAAAAGATTTTCCTGATTCTGTGAAAAAAGACCGTTCCCGCATCCTGAATGCCCGTGCCGAACTGCTCTATGGGGTGCTCAACCGTCCACTTCTTGGAACGGTTGTACCGTTCATAGTCACAGAGATCATCCGGAAGGGATCGGTGATGGCCCGTGCACCGAATTACACGGGCATTGTTCTCAACGAGGATCTTCCTGCAGGTTACGAGGGGCGGGCAATCCTTGTAAAGGATCAAAAATATTTTTTTATCGGCAAACGGGTCTGTTAGTTTCGGTATTGAACTGCTGACAATCTCGGAAACAAGTGGTTTTATAGCCGCAGTATATACAGATCTTAACCTTCGCACTATTTGCGCCGGGTGCTGGTGAATACAATGGATGAAATTGAAACCGGATTTGAAAAACTGATAGAGAAGATCGAAGAAAGCCGTGGGAAAAGTGATGAACTGTCTGACAAGGTCAAAGAAAACGATGCAAAACTCCTCGCCCGAATGACAAAATCGGCCGGGCCGGTGATAAAAACAATCGGTCTTAATATGCTCAAAATGGGCAAACAGGACACCAAGGGAGAGCTTTATGATCCCATGTATTATCCCCGGAAAATGATTATACTGGGGAAAACCGATCCTGCTGCATTCCGCCCGGACAGCCCTGATAAACAAATAACCGATCAGTTCTGTGTCTTATCCGAGGAAGGTAAATTATTCGAATTGATGTACAGTTTTGACGGTTTTCTTACAGATTCCTATCTCAACCCCATCGATGCAAAAACGGCAATTGATCATTACGGGTACGATGTGCTGTTCATGCTCTACTGTGCGCTTGCCGATTACCTCAAAGGGGAAGAGGCACTTATCGAAGCTCTCGACAAAGTGATCGGGTATGTTTTTGCCAGAAAAGTGTAAAATCTCATAATCTTTTTTGCCTTCATTATAGTCCGTCTTTCCGTGGTAGTGTACACAATCCTTTGATCATCTGTCAATCCGGTCAAGATTTCGTGATGGTCTACATATCATACAGGACATGATGCTGCGGGAAACAGGTCATGGTGTTTTCTCAGTTTATTATTCCGGGCGAACCATGGAATACAAAACCACCAATAAAAGTCCCGCTCCAGAACAGGGGGATAGTGTCTCCTCTGCGAGCGAATGCGTAAAAACGTTAAATCAAAAAGTGCCGGATGGGCCCGATGTGATTCGAACACATGACCTCCCGGTTATCAGCCGGGCGCACCACCGGGCTATGCTACGGGCCCAAAAGATTGCCTTAATTTACCCTAATATCTACTCCATCAGAGTTTTTATAGGTTGTGAATCTACCGGGCAAACAAGAGGAATATTCAGATAGGGATATGTGCAGAAAAATCACGGTAATAGTACGGAAAAGGGATTATGGAACGAAAATACCTTCTTGGGAATGAAGCGATCGCCTACGCCTGTGTTGAATCCGGTGTGGATTTTGTGAGCGGCTACCCCGGTACGCCCTCCTCAGAAGTCATCGATGTGCTGCGAACACAACCGGAACGGTCATACTACCTTGAATGGTCGGTGAACGAGAAGGTGGCGCTGGAGAACGCGCTTGCCGCTGCATGGTGTGGCATACGCGCAATCTGCACAATGAAGCACGTGGGGCTCAATGTTGCTGCGGATCCACTGATGACGAGTGCCTACACGGGTGTTACCGGCGGCCTTGTGATCATGAGCGCGGATGATCCTTTTGCGCACAGCTCCCAGAACGAACAGGACACCCGGTGTTATGCCCACTTCGCGCGGGTGCCCTGCCTCGATCCCGCCAGCGTGCAGGAAGCGCATGATATGATCCCTGCGGCATTCAGGCTTTCCGAGGAGTTCGGACTGCCGGTTATTTTCCGCCCGACAACCCGAATCTGTCACTCGAAAGGCGATGTGGCGCTGGGAGATGTCGTCCCCAGTACGAGAAAAGGAGAGTTCCATAAGGATCCCCGCCAGTACGTGGTGATCCCGGCCCACACCCGCATCCTGCATAAGAAGCTCAACGAGAAGCAGCCCGCGATTAAAAAACGGCTGGTGGAACTGGGATACAACCGGTTCGAGATCCTGGGAAAGACCGCAGTTATTGCCAGCGGAATCGCTGCATCCTATGTGCAGGAACTCCTGCCTGCCGGTGTTTCGTTCATGAAGATCGGCGCATATCCGATCGATGAGGACTGGCTGGGTGCATTTGTCGGAAAGCATGAAAAAGTGCTGGTGATCGAGGAACTTGCACCGGAAGTTGAGGATGTTGTGCGGCAGGTTGCCGGCTGCGTACCTGTGTTTGGGAAGAAGAACGGGTATGGTTCCTATGAAGGGGAGTTGTCTCCACAGGCAGTTGCTGCGATCCTGGTAAAAGCAGGGTTTCTTCCAGTAAATCCGTTTGCTCAGGTGGACCCGGTGCAGAACCTCCCGCTGCGCCCGCCAATTCTCTGTGCCGGTTGCCTGCACCGCAGTGCCGCCTATGCGATAAAAAAAATCTTTAAGGATGCCATTTACCCCAGTGACATCGGGTGCTATACGCTCGGTCTCCAGCTCGGGGTTGTTGATACAACCATCTGTATGGGTGCGTCGATTACCGTGGCAAGCGGTATCGCCCATTCCGGTGATCCCCGGGATGTTCTTTGTACTATTGGCGATTCGACGTTCCTGCATACCGGCATTCAGGGATTGTTAAACGCGGTGTACAACGGGGCAAACATGACCGTTGTCATCCTCGACAACCGGATCACGGCGATGACGGGGCACCAGCCAAACCCGAATACCGGCGTGACTGCCTGCGGTGTAGAGAGCCCGCATGTTTCGCTCGATGCGATATGCCGCGCCTGCGGGGTTCGTTTTGTTGAATCGGTTGATCCGTTTGATATCACGGGTATGATGCATGTGCTGGAGGAAGCAAAGAAGCGTAAAGGCGTCAAAGTCATCATTGCCAAGCAGATGTGCGTCATATCAGCGCGCCGGGCCGGGGTAAAGCGCGGGAGGTATCAGGTTGACGCGGATGCCTGCACCGGCTGCGGCAACTGTGTGCGGTTCGGATGTCCTGCCATCGAGTTTGCTGATGAAAAGGCCAGTATCAATGACCTGTGCAGCGGTTGTGCCGTCTGCGTTCAGATCTGTCCTGCAGGAGCGATAGGACGGGAGGGAAAGAGATGAGCGGAAGTTTCGATATCCTGATGGTGGGAATCGGGGGACAGGGAACGATCCTTGCTTCCAATATTCTTGGCAAAGCCTGCCTGATCGAGGGACGGCATGTCAAGGGAGCAGAGACGCACGGCATGGCGCAGCGCGGCGGTTCGGTGGAGAGCCACATACGGATCGACGGGTTGTTCGGGCCGCTCATCCCCCCCGGGCAGGCAGATCTCATGATCTCGTTTGATCTGTTAGAAGCCCTCCGCTACTCGCATTACCTGAAAAAAGAGGGGCGGCTTGTAGTGAACAGCCACCTTGTGCTGCCCACATCGGTGTACACGCAAAAGCTTGCCTCGCCAACGGAAGATGAGATCATCGCAGGGCTGAAAAAGCACGCGCTCTGCCTGCTCGATGCAGACAAGATGGCATCCGATGCGGGAAGTCCGCTTTCCCAGAATGTGGTGATGCTGGGCGCCGCATCCGGATCAATACCCCTCAAACCGGAATCGCTGCTTGAAGCAGTCCGGCGCCTTGTCCCGAAAAAGACGGTGGAGATCAATACAAAAGCGTTTGAGATGGGCAGGGAATTTGGCGGGACGTGCCGGTGAAGTGAAGGTCGGGGGCAATCCTCTTTTTAAAACATTGATCAACCATTATGAGAGTTTTTATTTTTATTTTCTCTACACCTTGATAGGGGAATTTGGAGGGATCACTTCAGAACCCGGCAATCTCTCACAATGATCGAAAACCGATCTGAACATAAAAAACCAAAAAAAGATGAAGCGCTGAGGGGGGGAATTGAACCCCCGAGGCACTTTCGCACCACAGGCTTTCCAGGCCTGCGCCCTACCGCTAGACTACCTCAGCAAAAAGTGTATCCTATTTGTATGCAGGGAATTTTTTTAAGGGTATCTCTTTCTCTGGAACTGGACGGATGTTTTTCTGGCAGGTCTCTGGACTGGCTTTTTAGCCGGTTTCTTATCGTGTTGTACTGGTTTATCGGATTTTTTCCAGCCCCGGGGATAGGTGCCGGGCTGCAGGAAAACGGCGGTTGGGGCGATAACGAGTCCGGTGTCACCGGGTTTGAAGGCAGATGTTGGGACAAGCGCGTTTCCCAGACAGACAAATTCGCGTTTCTGGGAGAGGACTGCAACGGTCTGGTTCTTTCCGAATTCATCGCAGCTGATCACTCCCACACCCGCGAGTACTGCGCCCCGGCAGATGGCATCGATCGCGGTATCGCGCACAATAACAACCGGAAGATCCGGCACCGCGGCATCGACCGACATCACCATGGACTCAAGGGCCGTCCGATCACCGGCTTCTGCTGCCACGCAGGCGTCTTTGATCTCATGGAGCGTGTGCATGGTCGTTTCGTCAAAGGTCCCGGAGCGTGAGCGGCGCAGTTCCTGCATGTGCCCGCCCACTCCCAGCGCAAACCCCATGTGGTGGCAGAGCGAGCGGATGTATGTGCCCGCTTCGCAGTTCACCCGGAAGAGGACGAGCCTTCCTTCGATGCTGAGGATCTCGAGTTTATGGATGGTGCGAATCCGTAAGTTTCGCTTTACCGCGCTCTTCCGTGGTGGGCGCTGGTAGAGCCTGCCGGTGAACTCCTCTGCCATCTTCTCAATACAGGCCGGGTCGACATCGCCGTGCAGCCGCATCAGGCAGACATATTCCTTGTCATGCGCAAGGAGCAGCGGCGCAAGGCGCACCGCGTTGCCGAGCATAATAAGAAGCAGTCCCGAAACCTGTGGATCGAGCGTACCGGAATGCCCGACCTCGCACCCGAGCATCTGTCCTACCCATGCGGCGATCTCATGGCTTGACGGGCCCTGTGTCTTGTCCACTACGATAATGCCCGCCCCTTTCCATAAGGCCGCCTTCTTTTTTTGCTCAGTTTGCTCAGTATCCGCAATCGGTAATTCCATATTACTCACTCCGGTTATTGTCGAGATAGTTGTTCAGCGCTGCAAGGGTTCCTTCAAGGGAACCGTCCCCCACGACCGCAGGGACTGTGCCTCCCGTGCACATGGCAGCTGCTGTTATGTCGCCAATTGCCATCACAAGCAGATCACTGCGTTTTGTCCAGATCGCTTTTGTATATGACATGGCACTGGTAAAGAGGATCGCATCGGCAGTATCAAGATCGAGCGTCTCTCCTGTGGGTTCAAGCCCGTAACACCGGAACTCATGGACAATCCCGCCTGCGGCAGTTATCGCATTAAGGAGTGCCGGGTTCGGGACATCGGCGCGGGGGATACCGATATGCTTCCCCACAATCCAGTCGCCGAGATAGGGCACGAAGTCCCGGGAGTAGAAACCCGGGAGCGTTTCACACCCGATGCCCGATTGCTCCAGTTCCTTTGCCGTCTGGGGGCCGATCGCAATCACGCGTGGACACTTTTTGAGGAGAGGGGCGATGATCTTTGCCGGGAGGGCGCTCGTAAAGAAGATGCAGTCGAATTTGTTGTCGGTCACCCCTTTGACGAACTCTGCGATCGCAGGCTCGCGCAGCTCTGAGCGGAGCGGGTGGACGCTGTAGCAGGCATGGCCCGCCTTTGCACAGCGGGCAGCATCGCTCTTCTCCTTTCCCAAAAGACGGGTGACTGCGCACTTCATTACGGATTCATGGCCCCTGTATGATAATATGATATGCATTTCGGTGAATTTATGTTCACTCTCCTGTAACTTTAGTGAGTGATTGAGATCCTGCTGGGTGTCCTTATTGGCGTGATCCTTGGGACCATCAGCGGGATCATCCCCGGCGTGCATGCCAACACCCTTGCCGGTATACTCTTAAGCCTTCAGGTGGCGCTCCTGGCCCTCCTCGGACCGCTCGCGCTTGCCGGTGCGATGTTTGCAGCGCTCATCACCCACACGTTTGTCGATGCGATCCCCAGCACCTTCCTCGGTATCCCTGATGCTGATACTTCGCTTGCGGTACTGCCTGCCCACGCACTCTGCCTTGAAGGCAATGGCGAGGAAGCCGTACGGATCGCTGCACTCGGGAGTGCCTGTGCTATGGTAATCGCCGTGCCACTTTCGGTACTCTGTTTTCTGCTGCTCCCTGCGCTCCAGCCGTACTTTGACTGGTGGATTGGCATCCTGCTGATTGCTACTGTGGGGTATATGATCGTCACCAGCGAGGCACCGGGCTGGGCGCTTGGCATATTTGTTGTATCCGGTCTGCTGGGGGCATTCTCGCTCCACTACGCGTTTCTCAGCTGGCATACGCTTGCAGGGGGCAGTGCGATCCTCATGCCGCTGCTCACCGGGCTGTTCGGTATTTCTGTGCTTCTCACGTCATCACAGGGAGCGATGCCGGAGCAGCATTTCCGTGGTATCCGGATGGAAGATCGGACTATCGTAAAATGCTCGGTGCTTGGGACTGCTGTCGGTGTGGCAGTCGGGTGGCTTCCCGGACTTTCCACTGCATCGGCAAACGGTGTGCTTGCGTCAGTGATCGGCTATGAGAAGGATCGCCGCGCGTATATCCTTGCTACGAATGCGGCGAACACGGCCAATGCCTTTATCGGGCTTGCTGCGCTCTTTGCGTTATCGCGGATGCGAAACGGCGTGATGGTCGCGCTCTCGGAACTTCCCATGCCCTCGATGAGTGAGCTTACGGTGATCGGTGTGCTTGCTGCCTGTGCTGCGTATGTCATTACCGTGTGGCTCTCAAAATCCGCCTGTCGGCTCAACGGGATTGATGTGCGGTTGTTGAACCGTGCGGTTATTGCGTTCATTGTTATCCTGTGTCTCATTTTCACCGGTCCTTTTGGCGCACTGATCCTGCTGCTTGCGATTGTGCTCGGGCTTGTGCCGCATCTGGTGAACGTGCCGAGGATGTATTGTATGGGCGCTATCATGATCCCGGTGATCCTCTACTCGTTTGGTATTGCCTGGGTGTGAGGCATACAACCGCTCCCACCTGTGCGCCCGGATGTCCGGTGTGATCTGGTTTTATACGGGCTCACACCCCTTAGTTTTCTAATATGCGATCCTACTGGTTCGGGGATGTGGAGGATGGACTGTGTACGCCATCTGGCGGTGATGCGCACGCGAAATCCGACCGTATCCGCTTGATCAGAACAAGTATGGATACATTTGTTCCACCGGACTGGGAACTTGCGGTGGCGTGCGGCGCGTGCCGTGACCGTGCAGATTATATCCAGAAGCTCCGCGAGATCTGTTTTGCCGCAGCAGAGCGGGATATACAAGAGCAATATTCCGGCAAGGATGCCGAACTGCTCCAGATGGTGAGAACCCTTGACGAGATGGATACTGTAATCAACCTGCTCACCGAGCGGGTGGTGGAGTGGTACCAGATCCGGCACCCGACATTCACCCGAAAATATCGCAAGACGCCTGCGCATATTCTGGTGAAAAATATCCGTGAGAAATCGCGTGGTGCGCTCTCCTTTGTAGCAGGAGAGATAGAGCGCCTTTCTGCCACACGGACTGAACTTGCAAAAGCGGTATCGGGACGGGCCAATGATGTGATGCCAAATACCAGCGCACTAATTGGCGGACTGGTCGCGGCCCGGCTCATGTCGCACGCGGGGGGGCTATCAGATCTTTGCCGGATGCCTGCCAGTGCCATCCAGGTGCTCGGTGCGCGGACTGCCCTGTTTGCCCATCTCCGGACCAAGTCGCCGTCTCCCAAGCACGGGATCATCTTCCAGCACCGGCGTGTCCACAATGCGCCCCGGGAATGTCGCGGTAAGGTTGCCCGCGTGCTCGCCGGAAAACTTGCGATTGCAGCCCGCATCGACCACTACCGGGGGGTTGCGGACCCGGTATTTCTCGAATCTGCACAGGCACGCATCGATCTGGTGGGAAAGGGGAATGATCCATGATCTGGATCGGTGATGTGCTGGTTTCGCATGGCGAGGGTGGTGTGTATAGTGAACGAATGCTGGGAAACGCGCGGGTATGGGATCCGTTCCGCAGTAAACTGGCGGCGCTCTACCACGAGGGAACGGGTGTTGAGATCACTTCGGATACCCGGGTGCTCTATCTCGGCGCTGCGAACGGGACTACGGTCTCGCATGTGGCAGATTATGCCGAAGTGGTGTATGCCGTGGAATTTGCGCCACGCCCGATGCAGGATCTTCTGGAAGTGGCCCGCCGCCGCAAAAATATCGTGCCGATCATGGCAGATGCCACCCGCCCGGAACAGTATGCACCTCTGGTTGAAACGGTGGATCTGCTCTACCAGGATGTAGCGCAACCTGATCAGGCAATGATTGCTATACGGAACTCTGCATTTTTAAGACCCGACGGAAAGATGATCCTGATGTTAAAGACCCGGAGCGTGGATGTGAGAAAGGAACCCGGTGTGGTATTTAAAGAAACTGTGGAAGCACTTGTATCAGCAGGATTTGTGGTGCAGGAGAGCCTGTGGCTTTTACCCTACCACCAGGATCACGCGGCAATTGTCTGCACAAAACCGGAAGTGTGAGGTAGTCATGGCTGGTGGTATTCGTTTTGTATCTGCCGGGGCCTTATCAGTGCTCGTAATCCTTCTGGTTGTCGGGCTGGTTATCCTTCTGATCCCGCTGCTCTTCCTTGGAGTGATCGGTGCTGCATTTACTAAGCTGGGATTTTCCTGGATTACAGCCATTGCAGTTGTCCTGCTGATGCTCTTTGGGAGTTATGTCAACATCCCGGTGTACACAATCAGGCGCGACATGGTCCGTGTCCCACCGGACACGACCCCATACAGTGCAGACACCCCGTGGAGTCCGGCCCCCGTCTGGGACACTCTTATCTCGATCAATCTTGGCGGAGCGATCCTGCCGGTCTGCATATCGCTGTACCTGCTGTATCAGGCTGTGCTTATCACCGGCACCTCTCTTCTGGTACCAGTAGGGGCAGGGATTGCGCTCGTTGCACTCATCACCTTTGTTGCTACGCGCCCGGTGCCGGGTGTGGGACTGCGGGTGCCCCTGATCATACCGGCCCTTACAGCGCTTCTCATGGGGATGCTCCTGTTTGGGGGTGCCGGAATCCCGGCAACGGTTCTTGCATTTGTCAGCGGGACTATCGGAATTCTGCTGGGTGGAAACCTTGCCCAGCTTCACCGGATAAAAGCACTTGATATACCGGACGTGAGCATCGGGGGTGCCGGTACCTTTGGCGCCATCTTCATCTGCTGCATCCTTCCTGCGCTCATTGCATGACTGTTGTAGCCCGAAGGTGAGAAGATGGTCAGAAAGACCAGCGGAAATTCCTGATGGTTAAAACGAACACGAAAAGAAGTAGCCCGGAGCAGATTCGAACTGCTGTCGGCGGCTCCAGAGGCCACCATGATTGACCGCTACACTACCGGGCTATATGTCTCATACTTTTTGCCGCTGTTGCTTAATTAAAGTGACCCCGTGTCCGTTCATATACTCTGTGCCCGTCCGCAACCCTTGCAGGCGCGGCAGACTTCTTTTACCGGCTGGATGAACTGGCCTTTTCCGCAGAAGGGTTCGATGTCGTGCATGTCCCGGATATAGTAGATATGAGGGACGAGCGAGATGTGGGTGTATGTCCCGCAGGGGACTCCGAGCTGGTCGGCAATATGTTTCTGGAGCTGCACAAGGGCGTACATATTGGCGCCGGCAGCGGTGAGCATGTCGTTGGAGCGGAAGATCACCCGCATGTGGAGTTTGTTGTCCCGCACTATGCACTGGACGAGCTGGAGGCAGGGGCAGTCATCGAGTTTCTCATCGATGACCGGGTTCCATGTGATGGCTACAGCCCTGCGTGTCTCCGGCTGGGTGCGGAGTTTGTTTACGATGTAGGCAATCTGGTCCACATGCACGGGCTGTCCATCAGTGACAAGCCGTTCGCCCCAGTCAAAGAGCCGGCCATGATAATCGTACTCGAAGTTGGCGTGCGAACCGTGGATCAGATCGCGGGCGTACTGTTCAACAAACCTCAACTGGAACTTTGAGTGCGGGCTTGTCATGGGTTCGGCAAGCGGGGTATCGACCTGCATGGCGATCTCTTCGAACTCGACTGTTGCTTCGGCATCTTCTGTCCGGAGGGTCCAGCCTTTCTCTAAGATCATTTTGATGACCTGTTCGTGTGCCCGCCCGATACTCGGCGCCCGGATAACTCTCATGAGGAAATGTGTGTTTTGGTATATTGTATACCTGTTGAAATGTACGCTGAACACTTGGGGAGGTGAGGTTGGAGTGTGTACCTTAGTATCTAAGGAAAGCGGGAGATGTGGTACACTGTAAGGGTGTAAGCTGCGCTATGACTGGTTCGATGATATCCTTGAGGCGATTGGCAATATTGAGGTGGACCAAAGGTGGGGCGGCAGTCCGAAAAACAAATGCGTGTCTTACCCGGTTTTTTATCATCAGATCCCGGTCCCGCGTTCGATGATGAGGACGTAATCTACAAAGAGATATTTTTTATACCGCTTTTTGCCGGTAATCTCTCTGATAATTCCCAGTTTCTCGAACTGGTTCACCAGATCATACGCGGGCTGATGGCTGATCCCAAGCGCAGAACCGATGTCAGCGACAGTGACGACCGGTTTTGCAAAAAGGAGATCGATAAGCCGGACTGCACTCAGGCCCCCGACATTATTCCGGACGAGCGTATCAAGGAGTTTTTCTTTTAAAGCGATAATCTCCCGTGCGTTTGCGAGTGCTTCATTTGAGACTTCGATGATCCCGCGAAGGAAAAATTTCAGCCAGGATTCCCAGTCGCCTTCAAACCGGATCTCCTGGAGCAGCGAGTAATATTCTTCCCGGTGTGCTTTTAAGAAAATGCTCAGGTACAGGAGCGGGCGGGCAAGGATTCCTTTCCGGCAGAGCCAGAACGTGATGAACAATCGTCCCATCCTTCCATTCCCGTCAATGAACGGATGGATGGTCTCGAACTGTGCATGCACGAGCCCGATCTTGATCAGGGGGGGCATACGGTCGTCTGCGATGATGAACGCTTCGAGTTCCTCTAATAATTCCGGCACTTTTTCCGGAGGTGGGGGTATGAACGTTGCTGACCAGAGGGTTGAGCCCTGTGGCCCGATCCAGTTCTGGACCGTGCGTATTTTCCCTAAGTCTTTTTTACCTCCACGGGTTCCTTTGAGCAGGATGCGGTGGATATCCTGCAGGATCTCTAATGAGAAGAGATTGCTGCTGGTCCGGGCCAGTCCAGCATCCATTGCCTGAATATAATTGATGACCTCTTTGATGTCGTTGATGTCATCAGTTGGGACCATGTCAGCTTCGAACTGGAGAATGCCCTGGAGCGAAGCCTGCGTTCCTTCGATCTGGGAACTGAGCAGTGCCTCTTTTTTCACGTACATGGCGACAAAAAGATCTGCGTTGGGTAGGACGATTGTCATGCCGTCAAGTCGTGCGAGGGCACGATCCGCTTCTGACAGGAGGTGGTGGAGTTCGTCATCAAAATGTACCGTGGGATTTGGAGGCAGTGGTTTGGGAATGTATGCATGGTACCCTCCCTTCTGTCGTACGGTAACCCCCATCCGGCTTTCGATCATAATTCTTCTTCTCCAGATTATCGATCACGGTTTTGCCTTTAATTCTGGTAAACCAGAGTTACATGCATTTATGATCTTTAAGTCTGTTTAACCAGAATAAGATTGTGGTGCCGGGGGACCGTGCGGAGCGGCGGAACACCATACACCTGCTTCAGGATTCATTGTGATTCCTTCACCCCCAGCACCCGCTCGATCGTCAGCCGTGCTTCCTTAGCCCGTCTTGCAATCCCGGCATCAACCCGCAAAAACTCCGGGTCAACAAAATCATGAACCTGTTTATCACGCGATCCATCGTCTTCGATACGCGAAGTCACAAACAACCGGTAGATCATCCGGTCGGTCCCGCCATCTTGTTCAACGAGATGAAGCAGGCGTTGCCTGGCATGGTCGTTCATGGTCATGACCGTTGCCCGGCAGAGTCCGGCGATCCGGTTGTTGATATCGACCATCCAGTCCGGGCATTCATCAGGTCCAAACGGTGGCGTATACTCGATCTGGATGCCGGGATTTCCCTTGTGGCGGACGAACCGCACATGCACTTCAACCCCGCCAAGAATGATCGCGTCACCCTCAAGCGCCAGCTTTGCCGCTTCATCTTCCGTTACAGTCACGATTTCTGTCATACAGATACCTCTATCAGTTAATTTTATCATGCAATACTACAAATATTAATATCCTGAGATTGGGAATACAATCTCTGTCCGAAAGAAGGACTAGAAGCCCCGTCCTTTAGGGTGGGGAGTGTTCACTCATCGTTCTTCCGAGTACATAATACTGGTTCCAGCAGGTCCGGCACATTGCGTCACTTGCGTCACATTGTATGCCATTTCCGGGATCTTTTTTTATGTACAATTTTCTCGTAAGAGATCCCGGAAAAAGGGTACATAGTGACGCAAGTGACGCACTCGATAGATTTTTTTTAAGTTGCAGTGGTAAGCACATCCTGGTAAGTCCCGGTTCGCTCGAACTCGGCACGCTCATCCATATTTTTCCACCGGATTCCTAACCATCTCCGCTCATTGCCGGATCGTCCTCCTTCTAGTACACCCCGTTCCTTGAGCGACATCGAAATCCTTCTCCCGGTCGGTGCCCGGTGTATCCCCTCCTCCGCACACCACTTCTCGAACATCTCGCGGAATGCAGATCTCGATAACCACGCCCCCACCTCAAACGTACACTCAGTCGCCAGGAACAACCCCACCGTATCGCTCACCGTCCGCAGGTTCGCCGTAGCCTGCAAAACCTTCCGGGGCTGCACCAGCCGGTTCCCGTTCGCATAATACCGGGACAGACCGGCAAGGCACCAGTTCAAAATCCCGGAAGACTCCGACAACAGCTTCGCCGCAATATCCGGGTCGCATCTCTCCTCCGGGATCTGGACAGAGAACGGCACCATCCAGATCCTGCGCCAGATGCCGTCATCGGTGCCGGGAATGACCGGCTCGTGGTTGGTGGTCATCCAGATCTTGGCTACAGGAGTGAACTCGAACTCGTTTTCATAGAGTTTCCGGACCGTAATCACGTACTCACCCGTGATCTGCTTGATGATTGCCTCATCCATCCGTGCGCCTTCCGCTCCTTCAGCTGCGGTGGCAAGGCGTGCTCCTGCGAGGCGTGCGAGATCTGAGCGGGCGTTCTCGAAGCGCCTGGCCATCAGGGAGTCGGCGGCGATGTTGACCGCGTAGTCGGCAAAGATCCGGGCCAGCACTTCGATCGTCTTTGACTTTCCGTTCCTCCCCCTGCAGCAGCGGCTACCGCGTTCCGGGCGGGGTCTTCCTGGATGAGGGGGGCTTCCTTTTTTAGTCCCTACCATTCGTGACGGCGGAAACGCGGTCACAGATACCGCATGCCGGGATAGATGCATCGCTTTGTTTGTCAATTTGTTTGCCGGCATCGTTGGTATCAGGCATGACATTGTTTTTCACGAGAAGCATCAGGACATGCTCCTACCAGATTTGGCAGGATCCCTGGTTTCCTCCGGTTTGCCAGCCCTCATACCAACCCCGTCCATCAACGATGACAACAACCGGGATCCCTCGAATGTACCCCGTTCCCGGGCGCCGTGGTCAACCGGGGTCCCGGGTGTGGACCCGTTCCGTTAGCTCGTGCGGCAGCCGATCCCCGGGGAAAGAACACGCAATCTCCTGCAGATCACATCGCCGCGCACGGGCTTGAGAGTAAAACGACGGGCACGGTAATGCTGGAAAATCCCGATGGGGACACCGGAAAAGAGGGGGCATTGAGGGGGTTTGCGCCGGTATCCTGCAGGGTGCATGACCGGAAGCTACCAGGGGGGGGCGCTTACGGCGATGCGATATCAGCAAGGATCTCCGGTCACCTTTGACCGGAGCGCCCGGCGCCGGTGCCTGGTCCGGCCTGCACGATCTCCGGAATGTGGGGGATCAGAAAGGGAGGCGATCCCGGGGTTACTTCTTCTTCAGGACATTGTCCCGGAACTTCTCCAGGGGCATCGTCTCCGGCTTGACGAAATCGGCTTCCCGCAGCTTCAATGGGATGCGGCACTTGATGAGGTGCTTGTCCGACGTCAGGAAATAATCGACACGGTACGCCATCGCGTACGCCAGGTGCGTGCGGTCTGTGGGTTCGCGGATCATTCGGGTATTGATCTCCTCCTCCCCGAGCAAATAACACAAGATCCGCACGCGGTCCATCGGGAACAGGGCCGTTACGTCCCATGCAGTGAAGAGGGAATGCATCTATGTGATGTAGTCAACCGCATCCGGTTTTTCATACATCTGCGTGAAGGCTTCACCCAGTACCGTGATAGAGGTACAGACCTGGTATCCGGCATTGATTGCGTGTTCAATGACGGTACTGAGCTGCCTGTTTTCGATACACTGAAAAAAGATTTGAGTATCAAGGAAGATGGTGCGGCTCATAGGAGCACTTTGAGTTTCTTCATATCGTTGCGGTGCTCTTCCTCACTGACTGCGAAGGCGATCCTGCCGGTCCGCATACTGACACCGCCGCCGTACGGGAGCAGCCCGCGCTCGTACGGCTTGCCGATCACGTCTTCTGGATTGAATTTCTTTTTTGGCATCTGGAGCTCCTGTGTGTTATTTGAGATATGGATCCTGGGGTATATATGTAATGGAGGTATCATTTGAGAGTTCGATATCCTGGCCTTTTGCGCAGGTCCGTGGTTATGAGGATCTGCCGCGCCCGACGTCCTGCAGGTGCCTCAACCGGAAATCACGGAAGACCGCCCAGAAGAGTTCTCCTCCCGATAGACCACGAGTATGAAGAAAGTATGTGGTTTTTGATATGAGAACTAAGGTTGATCTTTACGTTCCCGAAAAGGCTGTCAGCCCAATCTGATAATATCGCCTTCAACGGTGTGCTGCTGGCATAATTTCCCGCAATCCGGGCATTTTTGCAGTCTTTCCGATTTCCACCGCACGATGGTTTAGCGCGAAATGCAGATAGGTGGATGGAGGGTGCCGCAGTGTGATGCGATTATGGTCCTGATCGTTTTTGCCCATTCAGGATCCTGTAGAGATGCTGATGAGAGAATCCCATCCACTTCCGGAGATCGCAGATCGTATACTCTACAACCTTCATTGCGATCACAGTATCGATCAGTTGCTTCTCACTCTTCTACAGCTTCGACATCTGCCCTCTACCTGTTGTGTCGAGCGCCGTTAACAGCCGGGCAGCCGCCAGATAGTCCTGTTCAGTCGCCACCAGCTCGATCATCCCGTCCGGAAAAACCCGCTGTGCCCGCTGGCGGAAGTTGAGTGCTGCATACGATCTCGTCATATCCAAAAAGCATCAGCACATTCCGGATTTGTAAATGATCCGGATTCTTTTGGTCCGGTCCATGTGAACAGCAACTTTTTCTTAACAGATGACACATGGAGAATCGTATATCAAAACGTCAGGCGAGTCCCGTGTGTTGCAAAAAACTCTTGCAGGATAATCTTCAAAGCAAAAAAAACGGATGTGCAATACTATACATCAGTGTATAACATATGGTGATTATAGTGAAATGGAACAGTGCGCGACATATAACCCATTCACAATGCCGGGTGCAAAAAACCATGAACGAAACCGGGGAAGTACGGGACAACCAAAACTCAATTTATCTGTCTTAAATCAAAAACGGGGCTCATTTCGGTCATAAAAGCCCATAAAAAAATGACCACAAAGGATATATTAACTCTTTAACAAATACTGTTCCATATTCCGTCTAATCGGAGTATGGGGCTCGCAGAACTGTTATTCGGCATCTGTCGAAACGGTTCGCGGCTTGAAATGTATGATGTAAACTTTGGAGGAACTAAACATATGACTAAGCGATTAACTATTGCACTGGTTGCAGTTGTTCTGTTCGTGCTTATGGCAGTTATGCCGGTATCGGCATACATGGTGGCACAGAACATTACCAACTCAGGAGCAACCGTGTTTATTGGAGAGTCAGGACTTAACCTGTCAGTCGTACAGGCAAATGCCTGGGTAACTACTGGCAGTACCAATGTAGCGTCCGGTGACTCACAAATCGGCTGGTGGGCATCCGCAGCAGATATTACAAAGACTGCACCAACCAAGACGATCTCCCTCGTAGGACGTAACACTTCGTTCACGGTTGCACAGTCAGACTTCGTTGGCTACACCGGTAACTGGTATTTCTACAATGGTACTAATACCGCAAATCCGGTCAAGATCTTCACTGTTGCTGACCCGACCCTTGCTATCGCTCCTTGGGACTTTAGCCTTGCTTCAGGGAACGATATGTCCGGCAAGTCCGTTGTTCAGGGACAGAAACTTGGGTTCAAGGTTGATACCAACATGTATGCGGCAATCAACGAACCCCTCTTTAGGTCACCGGTCGCTGGGAGTCAAGGACTACCTTATAACAATGACCCCACCAACACCCAATTATATGGTGCTATCACAGACGGCTACATTGATATCAAGGTCAAGGACGCATCCGGAACTACCTTAACCAAGCTTGTGAATGGAAGTGCCCCAGCTCAGTATGCTAACTCAATTACCCGGCAGAACGTTTCGTACCAGCCATGGTACTGGGGAATAGCAGCCTCGACCTACAACCCGGAAGCAACAACTGATACAGCTTACATGTCAAACTGGTCTACCGGCGCACTTGACAGGAACGGACAGTATGTATACCCGCCCGGCACCTACACCATCACTGCAGAATCCTGGCTGAATGCCATGAAGGATAACTACAAGAACGCAGGCGCAGACTACACCGGTAAGACCGTTTCTGCCGCGACAACTATCACCCTTGTCTCTGACTCTATCAAGATTGAGGCAAACAAGGAATCAGTAGTCCGGAGCAAGGCGTTCTCAGTGACCATCACGGGTAAGCCCAGCACTACCTACCATCTCTGGGTAAAGGGAACCAGCACCATGACTGGTGGATATGACAGCCAGCCCCCGATGATCACACAGTACCAGGCAGGTGTTGCACAGGATCCATACGTAGCAGGTACTCCAGCTGGAAACGCTTTCGACATCTATGCACCAGGTCTTGCAGGTAACTATTCCTACCAGAACGGTGCAAAAGATAATATCTGGAGCGATGTTGCAAATGGCGGCGCCTCCAACATTGCCGGCAGCAACAAAGAAAAAGTTGGTAACGGTACCTACTTGTACGCGAACGTCACCACGGCAAGTACTGGTGTAAGAACCGTTGAGTGGCAGACCACCAACTGGACCAAGGCACAGAAGTACACTATCCGTGTTGAACAGCAGTTCTCAGGAACCGCGAGCAACATAGCAACATACACAGACAATGCTAACAAATACCTGTATGGAACCGGTACCTACTTCAGCGACGAGGTCGATGTGAAGGTTGAGAAGGGCGCAGTCACCATAGTGGCAGCCGGCGACCAGAGCTACTACCTTGGCGAGGAGATCAAGTTCTCCGGTACCAACACAGAGTCTTACAAGACCTACATGTTCATCATGGGTCCGAACCTGCAAGCAAAAGGTTCACAAATCAACAAAGACAACCCCCGTGCCGAGCCAGTTAAAGATATGGATGCAACAACCTTCCAGCAGGCTTCAGTCCTCGGTGACAACACCTGGTCATGGAAGTGGGGAACCTCAAAAGTTGCACTCGATGCAGGCACGTACACCATCTACGCAGTAAGCGGGCCCCGTGAATATAGCTCGACTACACTTGCAAACGTAGCATTCGGAACGGTCTCTATCATCATCAAGAAGCCGTTCGTCTCTGCAACAGCATCGCAGTCCACTGTCGCACAGGGTGACAAGATCTTCATCACCGGTACAGCAGAAGGTGACCCATCGGGTGTCATGATCTGGATCCTCGGTAAGAACTACCCGACTAACTTCGCTGGTGTCAAGTTGGAATCTGTGAATGCCGACGCCTCGTTCAAATACGAGGTCGAGCAGACAACCACCAAGGATCTCTACCCCGGCCAGTACTTCGTCGTAGTTCAGCACCCGATGCAGAACAATGTGTTCGATGTCAAGCCAATGGAAGAGGGTTCTAATGTCGTTGTCCGTAACATGCAGCTGAACGTAGGAGACGCAACCGCTGGGACAAACATCTTCACGCTCCTCGGAGCAGGAAGTCTCCAGGGATCCGACGCAGCTGAAGCACTTGTTCAGGGTATCAACAGCCCGAACGTCGACGACACCTACACCAAGCTCCAGTTCCTCGTCGAGGTACCCGTCATCCGCATCGACCCGATTGGCGACAAGCATGTTGGTGACAAGTTCACCATCATTGCAGCGACCAACCTCGCGGTAGATGACGAAGTCCTCGTCCAGGTCTACTCATCATCATTCAAGCCGACTCAGAAGAGCCAGAGCGGCGAGTTCAGCGGAGCAACCGGCACCGTCAAGGTAGCCAAAGGTGACAGCGGCATGAACAAGATCTCGTTCGATGTTGACTCATCAACATTCAAACCGGACGAGTACATTGTTACTGCAGAAGCAATTCTCCAGACAGCAACCGGCACTGCACTCTTCAATGTTCTTGAAGGCGTAACACCTGTTGTAACAGCTGTAGCACCTGTTACAACCGTAGCACCTGTTGTAACAACTGTAGCACCCGTTGTAACAACTGTACCCCCGACCCCAACCCCGACTCAGTCACCCGGCTATGGTGCATTGATCGCGTTGATCGGTCTTGGCGCAGTTGCGTTCATCGTTGTGCGCAGGCACTAAAACCAACATCTAAAAATCTTTTTTTTATTTGCAGATTTCAGGGTATAAGCCGGATTGGCTTTCCAGTTTGTCTGGTGAAAATATTCTTGTGTATTTTTATGCCGGGACTGTTCTTCCCTATCGGTTGTTTGAGTTCAATGAGTTCATCAGTCATCGGTAAGAAAAAAATGCAGAGTCGGGAAATTTTTTGGCACAACTTTCCGGGCTCCATAGCGGAATCGTTGATATGCCTCATAGATTATTACTGATTCTTCTGGAGTTATCGGCTTCTTCGGCCGACCCATCTTTTGTCCGATTATCGGAATTGTTCCTGTATCCCGATACATTTTCCAGAGTTGCTCCACTCGTCTCCGGGTTATGTGCTGGATCTTCGCTATTACATGACTTCCGGGTATTACAATTATTAAACGATCCTAAATGATACAATCAATTCAAACTTTAAAATTTATAACGTGGTTATCAAGATCATAAGTGTCCATTGCATTTAAGATACAAAGACCTTTATTAAGTTTATCCAT
>JAUSBW010000124.1 GCA_030651815.1 Methanoregula sp. | reverse complement strand
GTTTGAATGAGTCCATCGTTCTTTCTTTGGCATTAATCTAACTATGCACTTGCCAATAATATATTACTTCTCATCTGTCGGTAGGATGACGCATTCATCCCGTGACTAAAGTCATGGGCTTTCTGCTGCTTTGATCGTAAAATCCCAAATGCGATCAGGAGATTGATGAGGGTAGGTATGAGAAGGTATGACCCGAATGTCACAAAGGCTCCCGTCATCCCACTGTCCTGTGCGATCAGCAGGTTCTGGGGGTTTCCCATCGGGCTCATCACACTGCCGGTGGTGATCGCAACCGCCAGCGTGATAAGGAGCAGGGTGGGAGAGAGCTTAAACCGCGTGGCAAGCGTGAGAACAAGAGGAGTTCCGATAATGGCAAGGGTATCATTCATCAGGAGTGCAGACAGCAATCCCATCCCAAACAGGATGATGAGTACCAGCTGATCGGGATTTTTTGCATGGGAAAAAAAGCGGTGAGCGATATACGCAAGGTACCCGCTCTCAACGAGTGCCTCCCCGACAACAAACATCCCGAATAAAAAAAGCATCACATCCGGGTTAATCGCATGCAGTGCATCAAACGGTGCGATCTGTCCGGATATGAGAACCGCCAGTGCTCCTCCGAGCATGATCTGCCAGATCTTTAAGTTGAACCTGCCCACCTGCCTGACAGCAATCAGGAGGAAGACTGCAACTAACACAATGACTGCGATATACGTAGATGAATGTCAAACATACCGGAAGATGAGCATTCGCATTCACCTGATCAAAGTTTATTTACTGGGAACCGGCTGGCTTTGGGAAGCAGGTACACGGTCATCGAACAGGAAATGTCCTGTAAGCCCAGCGGATTAAAAAAAACAAATATTATTTTTTAAGGATTTTCAACATTCCAGTGAAGCAGGACGCCACACTCAATCCTGTGCGTCTCTAAAAGGGTGAGCCGGCAAAACCCGGATTCTAAAATAAATCCTTCACCGTCGACAAATGTAGGGGAATCTTTTCCCCCGATGATCATGTTGCCAATAAACGTGTAGATCTCATTGACCAGCCCGGCGCTGATGAGCCCGGCAATCAGGGTTCCGCCACCTTCCACCATCACACGCCGGATGCCCATCTCACCCAGCTTGTCCATCAGGGTGGCCAGATCCACTTCATTCTCTCCGGCAATAATCACGGTGGCATAACTTTGCAGTGCGGCAATTTTTTGGGGATCTGCCCGGCGCGAGACTGCAACAATCCGTTTTCCCGCTCCTTTGTGTAAGATGGATGCTTCAGGCGGGATCCGGGCGGTACTGTCGACAACTATACGGAGGGGGTGCTCATCCACACCACGATTCAGCCGGCCTGTGCGGCATTCCTCGGATTTTACTGTGAGGGAGGGATCATCTGCAAGTACCGTGCCGATCCCGACCATGACGGCATCAGAGCCCGCTTTGAGCTGGTCAACGCGCTCAAAATCCTGTGCACCGGAAATCTTTACCTGCCGGCGTTCACGTGTGGAGATCTTGCCGTCAGCACTCATTGCAACATTGACCACAACATAGGGTCGCATAAAAGATCGTTGGTTGCACTGCCAATTATATACACCGAATAAAAGGGGATATATGCCATGATCTGTTCAGGACTGGCATACCCGCAAAGTGCAATTATCAGTATTTGTGCCCCCCCTCATATTACCACTTCTGCCAGTCGAATCAGGAACCAGACCCGGGATTTCATGTCTGATGATTTAAAGTGAATGTTCAAATAACAGGAAATTCAATTGTCCACGTAATATATGGCAGACAATGTGATTCGGGTTTTGCAACATACGATGCCTAAGACCGATTTTGTCCGGCTCTGTGTGATCACTTCGCTTGCCGTTTGTTGTACCCTCATCACTGCACTCTCATTCTCCCGTTCAATTGATTTCATCAGTTACCAGCTCTTTTTCATCCCAATCATCTATGCCGCTTACTTCTACCCAAAACGCGGATTGCTGGTTGCTTTTATCTGCGGCGTGGCATACCAGGCTGTCGGCTATTATTATCGCTACCCGGATTATGGAGCGCTTATCGCTGTTACATCAGAAGCAATTCTCTTTATAGTTATTGCAAGCCTGATCGCGTATTTCATTGAAAAGATACGGTTTGGGGAAACACGTTACCGGTCAGTATTTGAGCACTCGCAGCTGGGCATTGCACTTTTCAGTAGTGCTGACTTTACTATCCGGCAGACCAATAGCAGGTTTTTAGCCATGCTCGACTATACAACAGAAGAGATCATTGGCATGACTTTTTCATCATTATGTCTCACACCCATGGAGAAAGAGAGGTTCCTTGAGAAGATTTCTAAAACCAAAGCCACCGAAAATTTTGAGATACGGCTTGGAACCAAATCCGGAGCAGGCTGCTGGGTAAATCTCTCGTGGAATACTATCGATGAAACCACTATCAGCTGCACTGCAGTAAATATCAACGACCGAAAAATCGCAGAAAAATTGAATAACGACAATATGATGAAATATAGTCAGTTAACCGAGAATTCACCTACGGGCATTCTGATTATTCAGGACGGGGCCATCCAGTTCTCTAATCCATCATTTTCTGTTTTTTCAGGCTATAGCAATAATGAGCTTGCAGGAAAAACCCTGGATGAGTTTGTTGATTCATGTGACCGGAATGAATTTATTGAATTTGCAAAACACTGGTCAGAAAACAAACATATTCACGGAGATATAGAGATCCGGTTTGTTACCAAAACCGGTAGAATGCGGTTCGGTGCACTCACGGCAAATTCGATTTTTCATCTTGAAAAACCGGCAACGCTGGTTAATATCGTCGATATCTCCGAAAAGCAGCGTCTTTCTGATAAAATCCGGGAGGATAACGTGAGGCGGCGCGGGATCATCATCACGGTTGCACATGAACTGCGCACCCCCCTTCAGCCGATTCTCGGTTATCTCAATCTCCTTATTTCTGATCCACAGGGATTTGGCATTGTTGAAGAAACAAAAAAGATCCTTGAACGCTGCCTTACCAGTGTTGATCGTGAACGCCAGATCATCAACCAGATGCTCGACCTTTCTGTGCTTGAAAGCGGTAAACTCCAGTTGAGTTATTCAACCTTCCCGCTGGAATCACTCGTAAAAAGCGTGCTGGACACGAGCGGTTACTTATCAAAAGCAGAAGTCACCATCGATATTCCCGAATCCGTTACACTGACTGCCGACAAGGACCGCATTTACAGTGTGATTGACTCCCTGCTCTTAAATGCGGTGAATTATTCCAAACCCCCGCGCAAGATCAAAATCTTTTATTGTTCAGAAACCGATGACACACAAGATCACATTTCCGTTCAGGATAACGGGATTGGCATTGAAAAGAGTGTGTTCTTATCAATCTTTGAACCGTTCCAGCTTGCTGATGCAGCAAAATTGTCCCGCCGCTATGACAGGATCGGTCTGTCACTGTCGATCGCAAAAAAGGTTGTTCAGATGCACAGTGGAGACATTACCGTTACAAGTACGGTAAACATTGGAAGTACATTTACCATTCATCTGCCCAGGGAGATGCAAAATGCCTCATAAAATTATGCTTGTTGAAGACGATCTGCCAATACTTGAGATGATGGAGATCCTGCTCAGGAGAATCGGCTATGAACCCATTCTCGTGCCTGATGTGCTCGATGCGCTCAGGCAGATAAAAGCTGAGCAGCCTTCACTCATCCTGCTCGACATCATGATGACACCCATGAACGGCTGGGAATTTTTAGAAAAACTCCGTGGGGAATATGGTATGCGGGATATTCCCGTGCTATTGTTCACCGCGTCGCCATCAGTGGAAGAGAAGATCGCCGGGCTGAATGATCCGAAGCTTGGTGTACTCCAGAAACCAGTCTCCATCATTGAGCTCAAAGCCGGTATAGAGAAATTTTTAGGAAAATAATCCGCCTTTTTTTCTATTCTTCGATCGCTACATGTGTCAGGTACACCTCACCCGCCCCGTGCATCCTCGGATACTCACAAAGTGAAAGCCCATACTCTGAGAAGAAGGTATAATGGGGACGGCTGACATAGTGAGCATTATTTTCCCATGTAGCGGGGATGGTTCTGATATAGACAGGGGCTGAAGCACAAACCAGCTGATGATCGTCTTTTTTCTCTCCCGCACAAAAAAATGATCAATGCTCCTGACCTGGTTCAGGTGCCGACGATTTGCCATTATATTTAATACTGCACCGTCCTAATCTTTAGCAGGATATTTCCCATTACGGTGTCTCCATGCTTGTCGTTCAGGGTGTGACCAAACAGATCGGCGGACTGCGAGCAGTCAATGGTGTGGATCTTTCACTTGGCGAGAATGAAATTATCGGGCTTGTCGGTCCGAACGGGGCGGGAAAAACAACTCTTCTTAACATGATCTCGGGTATCAGTGCACCGACTTCTGGAAAAATTACCTTCTGCGGGGAGGAAATTACCGGCCTAAAGGCGAACCAGATATGTAAAAAGGGAATTGCAAAAACATTCCAGATTGCCGAATCGTTTCCGGGTCTTTCAGCACAGGAAAGCGTCATGGTTGGTGCACTGTTTGGCAAGCCCCGGAAGACCAGCATGGCCGATGCACGAAAAGAGGCGGCATCAGTTCTTGATTTTGTTGGTTTCCCTGCAGAAAAGATGCAGACAACAGTAAAAAACTTAAATGTTGTCGAACTGAAACGGGTGCAGCTTGCACGGGCGCTTGCGTCACAGCCAAAACTTCTTCTTCTGGATGAACTCACTACCGGGCTTAATCCAAAGGAGAGTAAGGAAGCGGTGGAACTGATAAAAAAGATTCGTGATACCGGTGTATCCATCCTGATTATCGAGCATGTCATGAGTGTCATCATGGGTGTATCAAACCGCATTGTTGTTTTGGATCATGGGGAAAAAATCGCAGAAGGGCGACCCTATGAAGTGGTGAACAACCAGCTGGTTATCGATACGTACCTCGGTGACCTGCATGCATTCTGAAATGAGGTAGTTTTTTGTGCTGTCAATAACCGGCCTTAATGTCTTTCATTCGAATCTCCAGGTGGTCTGGGATCTTTGCCTCCATGTGGAACCCGGTGAACTGGTGACCCTGATTGGACCAAACGGCGCCGGGAAAACTACCACAGTTGAGACTATTGTGGGACTGAACAAAAATGCGAGTGGCACGGTCACTTTTTTAGGGGAAAAAATACTAGGCCAACACCCATATGATATCTTTAAGAAGGGCCTTGCCCTCGTTCCGGAGAGACGCGAGATATTTCCGAAAATGCCGGTGATAGAAAATCTCTTATTAGGCGCCTGTAATCCATCTGCTACGGAAAAAAACTTAACGCATATCTATTCGCTCTTCCCTATACTTCAGGAACGTGAACGACAGATGGCAGGCACCTTAAGTGGGGGTGAACAGCAGATGCTTGCCATTGGACGTGCGCTGATGTCAAATCCCAAGCTGCTCATATTAGATGAACCCTCGACCGGGCTTTCTCCGCTTCTTGTAGGCCAGGTCTTCCGGTCTCTTGAACAACTGGGGCGGGAAGGTACGACTGTCCTTTTACTGGAGCAGAATGTCCGTCATGCCCTTGCCCTGTGCCACCGGGGATATGTCCTGGAAAACGGCAGAATCGTCAAGGAAGGCAAGTCAAAAGACCTTATGCATGATCCGGAAATTCAGAAAGCATACCTTGGATTCTGATGTCAGGTTAACTACCAGGATCCCGACAGATTTTTTTAGCTTGAAAAACCGGGTTTTATCCGTTAATGAAAAAGGGAACTGTTATGCTTTTTTGCGTGCTTTCCACCATTTCTGCAGCTGATCCGGAAGGTCAACAAGCCCTTTTGGCAGGAAGATGATTACAAGAATCAGGAGTACGCCAACAATGACATAGCGTGCAAACGTGAGACCTGCCATTTTTAGTCCTTCCCAGATAATGGTGAGTACGACTGTACCGACAATTGGTCCGGCAAGAGTACCAAGACCCCCGAAGATCACATAGGTTACCGGCCAGAAAGACAGGTCTACTCCAAAAATTTCCGGCGTGATATACCCGATATGATGGATTTCCAATGCTCCGGCAACCCCGGCAAGGTATGCGCTCATGGCAAAAGCGAGCAGGCGGTATCTTACGGGATCAACACCCGACGCCCGGGCTTCGAGCTCGTTTTCCCGGATCGCCAGAAAAGCAAGCCCTATTCGGGACTTCATAATATACCAGATGGCGATAATGGATGCGATGGTGATGATAAGTATTGAGTAATACTCAATCAGCTGGTACCCGGGAATGTCAGGACTGAGCAGCCGGGGGGATGCGATACCGTCCCATCCCCCGGTGACCGGTGTAAGAATGCTTACTGTTATCGTCTGGACAATGATGGCAAAACCGAAGGTGACCATTGCCAGGAACCATTCCTTGAGACGGACACAGGTGAGCCCTATAAGTATCCCGATGAATGCTGCAACAGCGGCACCAAGAAATATCGTAATGTAGGGTGAAACACCGCTTTTGACCGCGATCAGTGTTGAGGCATATGCACCAATACCAAAAAATGCTGCGTGTCCGAGTGATCCCTGCCCTGAATAAGCGAGCAGATTCCATGCAGATGCAAAGATGATGCAGATCAGCATGAGAGAGAGAAGGTTGAGGAGATACAGATTTCCGGACAAGAATGGTGCTATCAGGGCAACTGCCACTGTCAGGATTATTCCCCACCGGGTCCACTCGTCACGCGTGAGTTTCAAGGCTGGTTACTCCCCGGACTCTCCAAACAGCCCGGTGGGTCTTACAACAAGGACAATTATCAGGATGATAAAGGATATCGCATCCTTCCAGACGCCCCCAAGGAAATAGGCAGCTCCGTTCTCCGCGATACCGTAGATGAGGCCTCCGATAATTGCACCGGGAATGCTGCCGAGCCCACCGAGAATGATGATGGCAAACGCCTTCACCGCAGGTATGGACCCCATGTACGGATTGAACACCTGCCCGCTCACCACCCAGAGTGTACCGGCCGCAGCAGCGAGGGCGCAGCCGATCCCAAAACTGAGGATATCCATCCGCTCGACATTGATGCCGACCAGCATTGCGCCCTTCCGGTTCTGGCTGGTCGCCCGCATCTCGCGCCCGGTACGCGTCTTTTTTAAGAACAGGTAAAGGGCGACAAGGATCGCGGCGGTTACGACCATGATAATGACATAATCCAGCGGCAGGTTGAACGACCCGACAGGGACAGTGATACCCTGATACGGGCTCCTGATGCTCTGCCACTCGTCACCCCAGATCATTGCAGCCCCGTTCTGAAAAATATAGATGAGTCCGATGGAGAGGAAGATCTCATTGAGTTTGCTTGTCCCGAGAATGGGGCGGAAACATAACCGTTCGACCACAGCACCGATACCTATGAGGGCAAGCATGGACAGGAGGATAATACAGTACGGGTTGAATCCGGTCAGGACGAAGATTGTTACTGTAATGTAGGCACCAATCATCAGGAACTCGCCGTGGGCAAAGTTCACAACCTTCATGACACCGAAGATCAGGTTCAGACCGGTGGCGAGCAGGATGTAGATGCAGCCAGCATAGATCCCCCAGAAAAGAATCTGTAAAAGGATCCCAAAATCAACCATGACTGCCTCTATGTAACTATCCTGTTGCCTGCAATAAAATAAAAAATGGTTTGATCACGCGCTGCCGGGCTGATACCAGGACGGCAGGGTGAAATCCGTAACCTTAAGGTTATCCGGCCAGACGATATCCGGCCTTGTTTCTCCAAGGGTCTGGTTGAATGCCAGCTGCTCCATCCAGAGATCGAACTGAGACTCCCGGAAATCCTTGGTAAATGAAATCGAGCCACCCTTCATGGCTTCGATTACCTGGGGCATGTTCAGGTCAACAAGTGCCTGCTTTATTGCAGCCTTGTCGGTACTCCCGGCATTTCCGGCTGCCTGTGCGGCAATATAGACTCCCTCGTAGGTGGAAGCGCCCATCATGTCCGGGAATGTCCCCCACTTCGCATTATAGCTGTTCTTGAACTTGCTCTGGGCATCGGCCAGAATTCCAACCGGTGCAGTGTATGGAGAGAACCGGCTCTCGATAATCGACCCTTCGCCATACTGCCCGAGATCCTTGTAGAACTGGGCATTGTCATTGTTCTCAACGGACAGGAATATTGTGTTCAGCCCGATGTCTCTCCTCGCCTGGGTGATGATCGGTGCCCCTTCGTTAGGGAATGCTGCGAGATATACGGCATCAGGGTTCGCTGCCCTGGTTGCAGTCAGCTGTGTCCTGAAATCGCTCTCCCCCATCTTGAAACCCTGCTGGGACACGAGCACGATGTTTAACTTGTTATTTGTGATCGTGTCGTTCACGGCCGCCTGGACACCTTTGCCGAATGCCGTATCCTGGTAGAGCAGGGCAAGCCGGAACGGCCGATCTGCAGCAGCGTTCAGCTTCTTGTTGACCGCAGGACGGATCACCTGATCGATGAATGTCACAGTATACTGCCCGTAACTGTCTGTCGTCGGGCAGTGGTGGAAGACATAGCTGGTATCAATATCAGTGCGGTGGGTAATGACCGGACTGGATGCACCGGTGACGATGTAGGGGACCTTGTACTCCGCAATGATCTGTTGGTAGGCAGATGTGACCGCACTGGAGTACCCGCCGACAAGGATATCCACCTTGTCATCCGTGATCAGTTTTGTTGCCGCTTTCTGTCCGCCCTGCTGGGTGGACTCATCATCACCAACTATGAGCTTGATCGGAACCTTTGGTCCGGATGCACCGAGCTGGATGCCGCCCTTTGCATTGATCTCATCAGCTGCCACCTGTGCAGACTGCCACATGTTCTTTCCGACGTTACTGGCAGGACCGGTCAGCGATGCAATGACCCCGATCTTGATCTCCCCAACCGATGACGCAGGGGTCTGGGCCGGTTGCTGTACCTGCTGGGTACACCCTGCTACAAGCGCTGCGGCAATGAGTGCAACCACAATAATCAGAACTGAGTATCTCATACCATATCCTCTATGCTATGTCATAACATGACAATAGTATCCTTCTGTCGCTAAGCGATATAAAAAAACCGATTTGTCATTCAGAATGTCCCCGTCCAGCCGGGTCTGCCACGGGTCGGGTGTCCTTGCCTTGTTAACTTCTTTGGAGAGCTCGTCAGAGATTCCTGCGAGATCCGGTGCCTGCCGGAATATCCCCTCATTAAAAATTCTGATCTGCGGATCGTCACCGAAAGAGAACGCAGCACGAACAGTCATTCGGGTTCTTGAGTACAGGAACGAGACGGATATGCAATTTTTAAATGAATTCGTGTTCCCGCTGACAATTTATGATGGGGTAATGCCCGGTGTTTTAGTATCGATCACAGAATTTCTTTTAGTACGGTCGTCTGGTTACCGTTTCGGGTATCCCATCTCTCGTAAGATTCCCGTGATCTCATCAAGGATTACCGGGTCATCAATCGTTGCCGGTACGGAGTAGGGAACACCATCCGCGATCTTTTTTATTGTGCCCCGCAGGATCTTCCCTGACCGCGTCTTTGGGAGCCTCTTGACAACAGCTGCGGCCTTGAACGATGCGATGGGGCCGATCTTCTGCCGGATCATAGCGATAAGCTCGGACTCGATCTGGTCCTGCTGTGTTATAACCCCGGCTTTTAAGACAACAAAACCCAGCGGCACTTCGCCTTTCACTGGATCATGGACACCGGAGACGGCACACTCAGCAACATCAGGGTGCGATGCAAGCACCTCTTCCATCGCCCCTGTAGAAAGCCGGTGTCCGGCAACATTGATGATATCATCGGTGCGTCCCATAATCCAGAGATACCCGTCAGTATCTATGAACCCGGCATCCGAAGTCAGGTAATACCCGGGATATGCCGAGAAGTATGTCTTAACAAAATCGGTATCATTGTTCCAGAGTGTGGTGAAACAACCGGGGGGTAGCGGCATTTTTACAACAACATTTCCGGTTTCTCCTGCGGGGGCATCTCTTCCTGCAGCATCGAGAACAGAAATGTCATAGCCCGGTACCGGTTTGGTGCACGAACCGGGTTTAACGGGAAGCATCTCAAGACCAGCACAGTTCGCACCAATCGCCCAGCCCGTCTCGGTCTGCCACCAGTGATCTATAACCGGCACCCCAAGTTGTGCCCTGGCCCAGAGCAGAGTATCAGGATCACACCGTTCACCGGCAAGAAACAGCAGCCTGATCCCTGACAGATCGTACTTTTTTATGTAATCCCCATGGGGGTCTTCCTTCCTTATCGCGCGAAAAGCCGTAGGTGCACAGAACAGCACAGATACACCGTGTTCGGCAATAACACGCCAGAATGCTCCTGGATCAGGTGTGCCGACCGATTTCCCTTCATAAAGGATTGTAGTACACCCGTAAAACAGCGGCCCGTAAACAATATAGGAGTGGCCGACAACCCAGCCAATATCCGAAGCAGCCCAGAACACTTCTCCGGGACGGACACCGTAAATGTTCTCCATGCTCCAGGTAAGTGCAACAAGATGCCCCCCGTTATCTCTCAACACACCTTTGGGTTTTCCGGTGGTGCCCGAAGTATAGAGCAGGTAGAGGGGATCTGTAGAATTAACGGGCACACAGGGAACGGGTTCTGCCTCCAGAAGGGTCTCCCATGACAAATCTCTTCCCTCTACAAGATCAACCGGGGCCTCTTTACGCTGTACGACGATACATTTTGAGGGTTTGTGGGAGCACTGGGCAAGGGCTGCATCGAGCAGCGGCTTGTAGGGAATTATGCGGTTGACCTCTATACCACATGAGGCAGACACAATGAGACTGGGTTTTGCATCCTCGATCCGGGTGGCAAGCTCGCGGGAGGCAAAACCTCCAAAGACAACAGAATGGATAGCACCAATCCGGGCACATGCCAGCATCGCGATCACTGCCTCGGGAATCATGGGCATATAGATCACAACCCGGTCCCCTTTTAAAACTCCGAGCGCCTGTAAACCACCTGCACAGCGTGCCACAAGATCCCGCAGCTCCCCGTACGTGAATTTTTTTACGGTTTTTGTTACCGGGCTGTCGTAGATCAATGCGATACGATCTTTTAATCCCTGCTCAACATGATAATCAAGGGCATTGTAACACGAATTGACCATGCCCCCTTCAAACCACCGGTAAAAAGGAGGATTGTCACTGGTGAGTACCTGATCATAATGCCGGTACCACCTGACCTTTGTTGCCGCAGCTCCCCAGAATTTTTCAGGATTTGATACCGCTTCATGGAATGCCCGCTCATACTCTCCGCTCATGCACCACAACTCCACGTCGCATGTACTAAAAAATGGAGAGTGTAGTACTTATTTTTTCTTATATGTGCACCAAGCGTGCTTTATTGTGGTGCAGTGATGAGATCAATCAGGCACATTGTGGTGCAGAATGTCATAAAATCGCCGTAGAGATCAAAAATAAAAACAGACCATAAAAATGATGGCCTGAAACCGGATTTGAAGAGGTGAACCATCACCGTTCATTATCCGCCGGAAAAAAGAGAACGGATTTCTTCATTTTTCTCACCGGATGCAAAAATGATAAACGCATCTCCTTCCTGCAGGCAGACGGTCTCGTCGGGTTGCATGATAGTGATCCCGTCCCTTCTAAAACCATAATCCCTAATACCAAAACGGTTCTTTAAATCCAGTTCCCTCAGTGTTTTTCCTGCTGCTGTTGACCCTGGTTCAACAAAAATCGTATGAATCCGCAGGGAATGTAACAGGGTATCCATTCCAGAGACATGTTGACCATTCTCTGCACTTTTTATGAATTTGCCATAACCCCATGACTGGAGCAGACTCACAATTTTTGTAATCTCGGTTTCCGGGAACTGGTATTTTCTCAACGCCCGGGTAAAGATCTCGCGGGCTGCTTCAAACTCTTCGGACACTACCTCATCCGCACCGAGATCCAGCAGTTTTTTTGCCTGCCGGATATGCCGTGTCCGGGCAATAATATAGACGGAAGGGGATAGTGACCGGGCCCGGTGGACGATCCGGGGTATTGCAACCTCCTCAGACACAACGACAACGAGCGTTCGTGCCCTCCTGATCCCGGCATGTTCAAGTACCTCTTCCTGGACAGCATCGCCAAAAATCATCCTGGTACGCCTTGCGGCTTTCTCCTGTCTGATAATATCCGGGTTCAGGTCAATAGCAATATACCGGATACCCGTGATCTCTGCTGCTCTTGCAACACTTTTTCCGGTAACTCCATACCCGGCAATGATGATATGATCGGAGAGGGCCTGCTCTCCTTTATCGCTCGTGTTATTTCCCTTGGCATTGTAAGAAATCCGGTGAGGAGAGAGTCGGTACATTATGTCGACAGCTTTTGGAGAGGCATTCATGGCAAACGGTGTCAGGGCCATGGTGATGATTGCAGCTGCAAGGAACAACTGGTAAAGCGCTATGGGGATCAGTTTGGCATCAAGGCCACTCTGTGCCAGCACAAAGGAAAATTCTCCGATCTGGCACAGGGCTAAACCGGTGAATATGCATACGCGTGCGGGCATACCCAGTACAGCGGCAGCAAATGCACCGGTCAGAATTTTTACACCAATAATGACGAGCACAATAAATGCAACCCAGTACATGTTATCGAGCACCATCCGGGTGTCTAATAGCATCCCGATGGAGAGGAAAAAGATCGCAGCAAAAACATCCCGGAACGGAATGATGTGGCTCAGCGCGTCAATGTTATAATCCGATTCACCAATGATCAGGCCGGCGACAAAAGCGCCCAGTGTAACAGAGAGCCCCGCCTCGCTGGTCAGCCACGCGATGAGAACACAGATACCGGCAATGGTGATGAAGAAGAGTTCCCTGCTCCTCAACCGGACAACTCGGAAAAGAAATGCCGGAATGACCCATTTGGCCATGATGATAATGACAATCAACAGCCCGGTGACCTTTCCAATCTGAAAGGGGAGGTGCTCAAGGTCTGGTCCCCCGCTGCCGACAAGGAGAGGGGTGATAAGGATCATCGGGATGATGGCGAGATCCTGGAAGATCAGGATGCCAAGCAGTGTCCGGCCCTGAAGAGTATCTACCTCGCCGCGTTCCTGCAGGATCTTCATTACTATTGCCGTACTTGACAGGGATACGATAAATCCGAATACCAGTGCTTCGTTGAAAGGTGACCTGAAATATGTTGTAATGAGAGTGATAGCAACAATCGTAGTGCAAACCTGTGCCAGACCCCCAATGATCACGATCCTCCATGAACGGAGGAGTTTTTCAAATGAGAATTCAAGACCTATGGTAAAGAGCAGCAGAATGATACCGATCTGCCCGAACATTTCTATGGATGACTGGTTGGTGATGAGGGCAAAGCCAAACGGACCAACGAGGATGCCAATGAGAAGGAATGAGACTATGCTCGGGAGCTTGAAATGCTGGCCGATATAGAGGAGAGCGATTGCGAGGGATACAATAATCACAACTGCAAGCATCATCTCCATGGTGGCACTTTCCTTTTCCCGTACACTTTTGATGTAATTTTATGATAGTACTATTACGGAATGGTTAATAGGAATTCTGCTATCCATCCACCCGGGAATGGCTCATTACGTCCCATTACATCCCGGTCTAATCTCCCACATCACGCTATTAATTAAAGATAAGAGCGAGGCCTCATTGATGTTTGAGATATTCCCATTGCAGAGATGGCTTCGCTTAAACTATGTTAATTTGATGAGAACAGCAGGTAAGTTGGAACTGAAGGATATTCGTAAGTTCTTCGAGCAGAAATCAGATGAAATAGGCTTCACAGATGCCAATAAGAACTTTATAATGAGTCACGGAGTGAGTTCAATCAACTGGACTTCGTATAAGTAGTTCTTACCTGAAAATGTCTACTCTCGGTATATGGCTTGTTGGGGCAACGTTGAAATTGTTTAATTTTTTATCTCCGTCTCGGGAGATAAGAGGGGGCACGGGAAGACCCCGAACTTTAGGTCGGGGATGAAGTGCCTCCCTCTTTGTCGTCTAACGCTCCTATTGCCTGCTAACAATTGTATAAGTCAAAATGAACCGAGGTCA
>JAUSBW010000111.1 GCA_030651815.1 Methanoregula sp. | reverse complement strand
CTTTGACCTCGGTTCATTTTGACTTATACAATTGTTAGCAGGCAATAGGAGCGTTAGACGACAAAGAGGGAGGCACTTCATCCCCGACCTAAAGTTCGGGGTCTTCCCGTGCCCCCTCTTATCTCCCGAGACGGAGATAAATATTATGAGCGTGTTTGGTAAAATCGGCATTTGCCAAGTATGAGAGAGATTCCGAAAAGCCCTTTTTCTGGAAAAATGGGCTCTGTTGAAACCCTCTAAAAAAGAGGGGTCAAGGGGATGTTCCCCTTGGGCGGCCTCCCCCTCTGGGGGAGAGAGAGGGTCACCTTCCAAACGGTTGATATGAATAAGTGAATCATTAGAAAATAGGATTTCAACAGAGCCGAAAAATGGAAAATTGTTTTGAGAAATTCTGATTGAGGAAGGTTATGCAACTCAACAACAAAGAAATTGTTAAAAGGATTGACGTCGGATTGCGGAGATATTCCGATCTTAAAGTTTCAGACAATTATAGTTTCAGGTTTAATCTCTCGCTAAATGAATATCTGGAACTTCATTCGTTACTCTCTGATTTAATTGATAGATATGCACCACATGATTCTTCTTATCATGCAAATCTCTTAGTGATTTTCAAAAATCGGAAATTAGATGACATTGATCAATTGTGGCAAGATGTTCGTTTGTTATCCGGAATATTACGAGGGTTAAGGCTTGCATATGCAGAAAATTTACTTCAGTCTGTCGAAGAATTGATTCACGGAGCGGTTTTTCAAGATTTTCTTGAAATGGCTGAATACTTCCTATTGCAAGGAGATCAGTATAAACATCCAGCAGCATTTTTAATCGGGGGTGTTCTTGAAGAGCATTTAAGAAAAGTGGCAATCAAAAATGAAATTCTAACGGTGAAAGATAACGGACAATTTAGACATGCAGAAGATTTGAATATGGATATAAGAAAAAAAGACATTTACAGTGATAATGAAAGAAAATCTATAACCGCATGGTTAGGTCTTCGCAATGATGTTGACCATGCTCACTGGGAGAAATATTCTCAAGAAAAAGTTGAGGTTATGCTAAAAGATGTTCGACGAATAATAAATCAATATCCAGCCTGAGCAATTCGCACGATCCTTCCGCACAAACCCGTATCAGTGCCCTCATTACCAGCGATTGACGATAGCCCTCCATCCCAATCCGGCCCCGCCCCGCCACACGCGGTCCATACGAGAGCGGGCGAACCAGACCCCCCGACAAAACCCGGCCGGACCGGTCCAGCGCATTCATTCCTGCGATCAGAAAATTTCCCGAGCCGCTTTAACTCCGGTTGCTCCGGATTTTTTTTCGGTCGGATCGTGTGCGGGCAAAAAATTATTTGTCCGGATTGATCCGTCCGAGCGTAAAACCACCCGGCCCCCGCCCCGGGATCTCAATAATGCCTCCGTCGGAGACCCCCCTCCCGGAAGACCTGGAGGCCCCCGAGGGAATTATGGTACAACGGAGCCCGCAATGGTGCCGGTTGTACCTCTTTTCCCCCTAATCCCCAAAAGGGGAGGTCATAATTCTCAAAAACGCGGAACAGGACCCGGAACCGGGAGAGGTTTGTCGACGGGAATAGATGAGGTCATATTTAGCCGCATTTGGATGGCAGAAGTCAGGACAGGATGATGTTTATGAGGTTGGAGGTTCCGGTCGGAGGCCGGATTCGTGATCCCGGAACAAGGTCCCGGAAGAGGGTCTCGCCGGTGAACACGTATCAGGTCCCCGTTTTTGCGCCCACCAATCTCAAAGCATCCCGCTCCGTTCGTTCCCAATCGCCACCAAAATCCTCCGTTTTCGCGTTTTCAGATTTATTCATACAAGCGCTTATATACCCACAGCTAATCCTGTTCTGTCAAGGGGCCCCGCGACACCACAACAGAAAGGAGGAAAAACCCATGAGAGAACCCAAAACCCGGCCGGTACAGGATCCGGCAACCAAAACTGAAACTACCAAGAGGCGCCACCGGTGACCCGTGGCCCGCGCCCCCACCGGGCGCTCACCGAAGCGATCCCGATCGCACAGCTCCGCGGCGTTGTCCAGCTCGCGGGTCTCAGCCCCGAGCGGATCTATGACATCTCGATCATCTCCAGGCTCCCAATCGCGTTCATCCGGGTGATGTTCGCGGCCCGGATCTTCGGGGCGGTGAGCGAGATTACCGATGACTTCAAGGATGAGATCGAACAGCTCCGGATCATCGCCCGGGATGCGGCAGTCTCGGCCGAGCTCTGGCTCCGGTCGAAGCACGGGACCTGGAGGTTCTTCCTTGTCACAGCCTCTGGGCTCATCGAGATCGCCCGGGACGGCAAACCGCTCGCGGCCGGTGTGACGGTTGCGTGAGAGTCAGGAAAATTTCCTGTTAATTTTTTTTTACCGTCCAGGATTTTCCGACACGGGATTCACGGGAAAATTCTCATCCGGTCTTTTTTCCCGGCCGGGATTTCTGCCGGCATGTGAATCGGTCATGCTACTCGTTCCCGTATCTTCCCTGAGGCACCGTCGTAGTACACCCTTTTAGGAGACCCTTAGTGGGATAAGGGGCCCCTACGGGAATTCAGGTACAACGGAGCCCGTAACGGTGCCGGTTGTACCTCTTTTGGCTCTGTCTAAAAATCCAGTGATACACAATAAATAATAAAAAATATATCAATTACATAATACAAAGTTATAAATATTAATAAACCTATATATAGTTATGATAGAAATAGGCACAACCGTTTCAAATTTTCAATCTG
>JAUSBW010000096.1 GCA_030651815.1 Methanoregula sp. | reverse complement strand
TTGAAAACGTATCTTCTTTTACACCCATTAATCGGGGGAGATCTGTTGTGAGAATCCAATTCTCTAATTGAGAGGCACTATCTGGATTTACTATGCGATTTATTGCCCATGCTGTCAGTAATCGTCCAGGTGAAATGCCGTTTGGGATAGTTCGACCAATCGTGATACGGTCAATAATGGAAACAAAATTTGCCCTTTCTGCAATCTGCCATAAGAGAGCAACATCTCCATATCGCTTTGACCTTTCCGGAAACAGAATTTTGACTCGTGGAATTTTTGGTTTTGGAACTTTAAACTCGTCACCTTCGACTCCAAGGTATTCGACAAACTCTGATTTTACTTTCCCACCTTCACGGAAACTCCTGTACCTATAGAGGTAGTAGTGATTCCCCCTCTTGACCCGCCGGATTGTCATGTAATATACATTGAGTACTACAAATATATTAATATTTGGGCTCTATTTTGAAATTAAATCTGAAAAATCGGAATTAATTATTTGTAGCACGTACTTTTTTGCTATTCAGGTTTATAAGTGACTAAGCTTATTTTTTTGTCGTGTCACACAATCAATATTTTTTGTAACACTCCATACACAAACGGATCCCGGGTGCCCTCATACCGTTCCGGCCCGTCATGCCATCCTTTTAATCACTGCTTCACTCGTACCAATTCCTGCCGTTCCACCCAGGGATAATCCCCAACATCCCTCCCTCCGCCTGGTGATCCGTAGGGTCATGAAAAAGGGAGGGCTGAAACCCCTAAAACCCCATAAAACGCCCGGTTTGTCAAACGGGGCATTTCCGAAAAACCCCGTAAAACGCTTGGATTCCGTCGGGACTGTTATGTGGGAGAAAACCGCAAAAGGAGTTCATTTTAACCTTTTCAGGAGATGGGTGAATTTTCGCTTTAAATCTCCCAGATAGGTAGCGGGTCGGAAAAAAAGTGCCACCAAAGCGCAATAAGGTGCATCAGAACGCATTATATACGCCTCAATTTGGGGTTATTTTGGGGATTGGGGCATTATACGATGAGATAAATGGGGATTAATGGGAGGTTGACCGAGATATCCATTGGGAAGGGTATGGGGATGGGGTGGGATGGCTGAGATCCTCTTGGAATGCTCCCGGTAACCGGCTTTGAACAGTCGATATCCCCTCTCATACACTTTCCTGCCGCATCCAGATCCCTTATCATATCACAATCCGAGATCATGAGCACCGTGACTGTAGTTCGAGCTCGTCTCAACATTCGCACCGGTCTTCGATGACGATGTTTAATGCAAGTCCGTAATGGGAGAGCCGGGGTAGTGGCGACAAGAACAAAGGGGGGAAAAAGAACCCCCACACCGTCCCACATGCTCAACTCCCTCTCTGGCTTCGCATTCATCTTCGATTATTGTGTAATGAGTAACCATTAAATGTGCTAAAAACGTGATGAAATTAGTGAAATCTGATTAGGATAATGTGAGCGGGTGATTTTTATATATCGCAATCTTATGGAAAAATTAATCGAATGGAAGACCCGACCGGGGAGACTGCCACTAATCGTACGGGGAGCCCGTCAGGTGGGCAAAACCTGGCTGTTAACTGAATTTGGCAAAACTGCATTTGAAGATGTGGTGTACCTCAATTTTGAGAACACGCCATCCTTAAACGAACTCTTTTTAGGAAACCTTGATCCGACAAGAATCATCGACATGCTCGGGGCACTCCACGGGAAAAAGATCATACCGGAAAAAACCCTCATTATTTTTGACGAAGTGCAGGAAGCCCCCCGTGCATTAACTGCACTCAAATACTTCGCCGAAAACGCCCCCGAATATCCCATCTGCTGTGCGGGCTCGCTATTGGGTGTAGCGCTCCATGCGGGCACATCATTTCCCGTAGGAAAAGTTGACTTTTTGACCTTACAACCGTTAACGTTCGAAGAATTTCTTGTCGCAAACCATGAAGAGGAGTTGGTCCGGTTCATCGAAAAGACCGATCTTGTTGCACTTCCGCAACCATTTGTCCTTAAACTGACGGATTATTTAAAATTGTATTTTGTCATCGGGGGTATGCCCGCAGCTGTGAATGCATGGCTTCTGCACCGGGATTTTACCGAAGTTGAAGAAAAACAGCGTGCGATACTGGATGCATTCCAACAGGATTTTTCAAAGCATGCGCCAGCTGCTACGGTGCCAAAACTCCGGTACCTGTGGAACAGCATGCCCTCGCAGCTGGCAAAAGAGAGCAAAAAATTTGTCTATGGGCTGGTAAAGGAAGGTGCACGGGCACGGGAATATGAAGATGCCCTCCTGTGGCTTTTAGATAGTGGTCTGTTGCAAAAAGTTACGAGAGTGACAAACGCTGCCCTGCCTTTACAAGCCTACGAGGATTTGCGGGCGTTTAAGCTGTATCATCTCGATATCGGGCTGTTGCGGGTGATGAGCGGACTATCCCCAAAGGCGATTACCGGGAGCACACGCATTTTTTCTGAGTTTTCCGGGGCACTTACCGAGCAGTACGTGTTGCAGGAGTTGTCGGCAATGAGTTTACATAATATCTATTATTGGACGTCAGGTGCAACTGCCGAAGTTGATTTTGTTTTTTCAGATGGTCTGCATATCTTTCCTCTTGAAGTGAAGGCGGGCGAGAATTTGCAGGCACGAAGCCTGAAGGTGTTCAGGGAAAAATATGCTGTTCCGTGTGCGATCCGGACTTCGCTCTCCAATGTCCGGCTGGATGAGGGTTTATTGAACATCCCGCTCTATGTGTTTTTTAACCTGAAACGGTACCTGGAAAAAGCAATTTAAGGATTCGTGAATGCTGATGGGATGTACTTCCGGTCTGTATGAGCCCGAAATTCATTGAACATTCCAATACACTGGAAGAGATGAAACTGTCCCGGATCACAAGTATTCCCCCAGCGCCTACCGGTAAATTTCCTAAGCATACCCTGTTTTTAATCCATTCTCCGCCAGACATTCCCCATACCATTTTATCTGCACACTCCAATTACTGATCATGGTACTTCCTGATCCGGGATTATCCTTTGGATGGCTGCTCATTATCGCCGGGGCTCTGATACTTCTTATCGAAGTATACAGCCCGGGTTTTTTTGCTACCGTACCTGCTACAGTACTGATCATTTTGGGGATATTGCAACTCATGGGTGTAGATATATCCAACCCGTGGATGGGGGGAATCATCGGCATTGTGACCGCTCTTTGCGCTGCCGGTTTTACCGTCTGGATGTATGGGAAGATCACACCGGACAAGAGTCCGACAACCATCAGCCGCGATACGTTGATCGGCATGGAAGGTCAGGTTCAGAAATCCATTGATGCAACCACCATATCCGGAAAAGTTGTGATCGGCAGTACGGAATGGAGTGCGCGCTCAACTGGTGCCACAATCCCGGCCGGGAAGAAAGTAAAAGTAGTAGATTCACAAGGTGTACATATCGTAGTAGAAGAGGTGGTATAACATGGCATTTATGGAAACACTCATTATCATATTCTTAATCTTCGTTATCGTCATCATTTTTTCAAAAGGCGTTATAATTGTACAGCCATATGAACAGGGACTCCAGATCCGGCTCGGGCAGTTTGTCGGGCGGATGAATCCCGGTTTCCGCTGGATAGTCCCGTTCATCAGCGAGGTTATCAAACTCGATCTCCGTACTCAGGTCATGGATGTCCCCAGCCAGGAAGTGATCACCAAGGATAACTCTCCAACCAATGTGGATGCGATTGTGTACGTGCGGGTGATCGATCCGGAGAAAGCGTTTTTCGAAGTTACGAATTATCGTCTGGCAACCGTAATGCTCGCCCAGACCAGCTTAAGAGGCATCATCGGAGATATGGAACTCGATGAAGTGCTCTACAACCGCGATGTGATCAACACGAAACTCCGCGATATACTCGATCGTGAGACCGACCAGTGGGGTGTCAAGGTCGAGCGGGTGGAGATAAAAGAAGTTGATCCAGTTGCTGCAGTCAAAAACGCAATGACCGAGCAGACGGCAGCAGAACGTGCACGTAGGGCAGCCATCCTGAGGGCTGACGGTGAGAAACGCTCTGCGATCCTCAAGGCAGAAGGTCTCCGGCAGTCCATGATCCTTGAAGCTGAAGGTGAACGGCAGAGCAAGGTGCTGCGGGCAGAAGGAGAGCGGCTCTCACGGATCCTCCAGGCACAGGGAGAAGCACAGGGACTTCGGATCCTTTCAGTGGGTGCCGCACCGCTCGACAACCGGGCAATGACGGTGCTCACGTTAAACGCGCTCAAGAATATGGCAAACGGACAGGCAACCAAGATCATCTTCCCGTTCGAGCTCTCGCAGCTGATCCGGCAGGGGGCAAAATTCCTCGGGGCTGTTGATGAGACTGCGGACCTTGTTGCCGGACGGCCGGTGATGGACGAAACCATCCTGGGCGATATGCCCCAGCGCGAAGAAGTGAATGCAATCTTAAAAGAGATCAAGGATGCGGTCCCGAAAGTCTCGGTAGATGAACTTAAAGATACCAGCAAACGCAAACTTGCTATCGAGGCAGACCGTGACGAATCTGCGGTACCGCCGAAAGCATAATCCCATCATCTTTTTTGTTTCTTTTCTAACAGCCATTATGAAAATTGCACAGTTACGATAGTCCCCCGTTTCAGGACCTCAAATACATAGGTTACCCAATGAGAACAGCAGCGAGTCTTTTTCCATACACTCCCCGGTTACGAAAGCGAGTGAACAGAGAATGAGGCTACTCATCTGAAAAGGGCTAGCCCAATGTTCAACGTCCACGGAAAATAATTCTTAAAAAAATCGAAAAACAGAAGATAAATTCCAGTCATCTGGAAATTCATCTCTCGTTCTCTCACATATGAAGAATATAGGGCAGCGCAATCAGCGATACCAATACCACCAGCATGACATAGGAGACTGCCCCGGTGACATACCCGGAATATTTTAAGAGCCCGCGACGATCGAGGAGCCGGTCAACGCCTTCTTTAAAGATATAACCACCGTCGAGTGGTATCATCGGTATTGCGTTGAATATTCCCACGTTGAGATTGATCCAGGCGCACCAGAAGAGCAGGTGAATCATGTCCCAGAATCCGTAAAAAGGCACTTGGTAAAAGGAAGTTTCAGGGGTATCAAACGCTAAGATGCGGAGGAACCGGATACTGGTGTCATTTGCAAAAGGGATAATGAGGAACTGGAAGAACCCGAGAGGTGAGAGCATCCCTCCGACTACTGATTTGATCGTGTCACCGTCATAGTACTGCACACCCATAAATCCGCTTGAAGAGCCGGCAAATTCCGCTGGCCATGCAGCAAGCGTGAGGGGATAATCCTTAACGATTTTGTCTTTCTCAATCGTGAGTGTAAGTGTTTCACCGGGTTTTGTTGTGTTTAAGAGATTGGAGATATCGCCACGGCTTGAAATGGGTACACCATTGATCGCTGTCACCAGAGAGTCGGTGGGTATGCCTGCATTTTCTGCAGGATAGTCCTTGTAAATCCCATGGATAACCGGTGTCGACAGAGGTGTGACAAGGCCCATGCAGAGGATGAGCAGCACAAAACAGGCAAAACCGACAACAAGGTTATTGGTAATTCCTGCCCCAAACATCCGCACCTTGGGCATGCCTGTCGTCTTTTCCAGTTCATCATCATCCGGCTCTACAAAGAACCCGATCGGGATGACAGCGATCAGGGCACCCATAGTCCGCACTTTGATGTTCTCAACCCGGCAGAGGATCGCATGCCCGAACTCGTGGACTGCGATGGTGATGATGAACGCAAGCCAGACCGCAAACGTCGATGGAACATACTCGTTGATGCCGGGTAAGAGCAGGATGTTCTGCGGTTTGTAGATACCGGTGGGCTCCGGCTGTATGAGCAGAGTGTAGCGCACCGAGATGAAGAGCATCACCGTAATGAAAACGGATACGATAATGACAGCGATGACACCAGCCGTTCCGTAGATCCGGAAAAAGGTGCGGAATGCGGTGAATTTGTCAAAGAACCCGACACGGTTTGTCCTGATCGCCATGATCGGGCCATAAAAGACGATGTGCTCCTCCCAGAGTTTATTCCTGTGGATGACGAAGGCTATCGCTGCATATGCGGCAACCAGAAGAATGAGAATGAGGAGCCCATCCATTCCAGTACAATGGCATTGCAGGACTGATAAAGTATTCACCCGTGGCAAATCCGGTGCTGATTAAAAAAAATCCGTTAAAAATCTCCCAGGCTGCTCTGGCTCATTTTTGCAAGGATCGCACTCACGGTCTTCCAGCTCTTCCGGGCAATGGGAGGCGGGACGCGGTGCTCATCAATATAGGAATTAAGGAACCGGATGGTGACCGGATCCGAAGGATATCCGCTGCCGATATCACCATATTTTTTTGAGAGCGTGGCTATCGCCCGGTCACGGGTCACCTTTGCGATGATGCTTGCAGCAGAGACAACCGGAAATTTCTCATCCGCATGGTGCTCGGATACAATCTCGCAGGACAGTTCAAGATGGTTTTTCACCATCTCTGCATACCGGAACGTGTTCACATCGCAGGCATCCACATAAGCGCGGGCAGGGGAGAGTTTTGCTATCACCTGTGCATGTGCCCGGGCAACGGCCGCATTGAGGGTCATGTCCTGCCGCACCATATCAATTTCATGCGCGTCCAGCCTGACGGTTGCAACCCGGCATCTTTTCCGGATTATTGTATACAGGCGCTCGCGCTCTTTTGGCAAAAGCAGTTTTGAGTCTTTTACCCCGAGGTCAGCGAGGATATCTTCAGAGGATACTCCTACCGCCGCAACCACCATCGGGCCGAGCACCGAACCTTTCCCCGCTTCATCCACCCCGCAGAACATAAGAAAAGAGTTGATGCGCAAAATATTTCAATGCCGATGATGGAAACGGTAATCATGTATATCATCATCGTAGGGCTCGGCGGAATCGGGAGAAACCTCACAAAACTGGCGATCGAGCACGCCCATAATGTCGTTGTGATCGATCAGGATGAGGGCCGTTGCGAGGAAGTATTAGAGCACTACGATGTACTCGCAGTAACGGGAAATGCCACCGATAAAACCATTTTAGAAGAGGCTGGCATAGACCGGGCAGATGCCCTGATCGCGACAACCAACGATGACTCGGTCAACCTGATGACCTGCTGGCTTGCCAAAAAGTTCCGGGTCGCCAATGTGGTTGCGATCGTCAACCAGCCCTCGCACTCGGACTTTTTTAAAGAAGTCGGCGTCCGGATCAGCGAGAATCCGGACGAGCTGGTGGCATCCCGTCTCTACTACTGGACACAGAACCCCCAGCTCCAGCAGCTCGCCTCCATTCCCGGGGGCACAATCTTTGAGATCGTGGCCGAGCAGGGAGCACCTATCGTGGATCACGAGATCCGCGAGCTCAAGGTCAAGGACTTTGTCTTTATTGCGATCCGCAGGGCCGGTGGCGTGCTTATCATCCCCAGCGGCAACGTGAAGGTCCAGCCCGGGGACATCTTTACGGTCTTTACAAAAAAAGAGGCAGAGGACGACTGCCTGCGCCTGCTGAACAAACAACTGAAAAAATCAACGGAGTGAGGCTGCGAGCGCACCCAGCTCGAGCATCAGTTTCGGGTTTACCCTGATAATTTCTTTTATCAGGCTGATGGTGGAGAACTCTTTTAAGTTCATTTTCGAGACCGAGTGGATGATCTCGTTGAGTTTTGCATCGGGTTGCCTGATCAGATATTCCTTGATGTGATAATTGCGCTCGATCGCTTTTCCCATCTTCGATGCACGCCATGTCTTGTCATAGGCCATGAGCGCCTTTTTCGAAGTGTCGCCTTTGCTGATGCAGTCTGCGGCAACTTCTGCGGCAAGCTTACCGGTATACATGGCATTGTAGATGCCGCCGCCGGTCAGGGGATCTACGACCCGGGCTGCATCACCGATGATCAGGAAATTGTCGGCAACCGTGCAGTCAAGCGGGCGGCAGACGGATACGCCACCGGGAATATATTCGATGGTCTTTCCGTTCGGGAAGGTCTTTTTTACGAACCTGTCAAGGTAATCCTTTGCCCGGTGCCCTTCCCCGCTCTTCTTGCCGGAGATCCCGATCCCGACATTTGCTGTGCGGTGACCTTTCGGGAAGATCCAGAGATAGCCTTCCGGTGCCACATCGTTACCGAGGTAAAAGATCGTGGAGTGCTCGTCAATTTCTATATCGGCCATCACATACTGGACCGAACTCATGATCTCCCCTACAGGAACCGTGGTGTCGATACCGCACCATTTCGAGAACTTGGATTCAACCCCATCAGCAGCGATCACTACATCGGCTCTCACATCGTTAACTTTCCCGCAGTACTCGATCTTCGCCCCTTTTAGAACCCCGTTTTCCATAATCGGGGCGGCTGCACGGGACTTTACTGCTACATCCGCGCCTGCCTCTGCCGCCTTCCAGACCAGCTCACGGTCGAAGAACTTGCGATCAAGGACATAGCCGACCTTGCTGCCCGCCATGTCAGACTCAAGTTTCATGAAAAACCCGTCAGGTGCGACAATGCCGGCACTATGCATCTCGGCAGAGATCCAGCGCGGGTCAGGTTCGATGAACTCATGGAGAGCTTCCCGACCGATACCCTCGGCACAGCGTACCGGAGTGCCAATTGCCTGGCGCTTCTCTACGATACAGGCAGACAAGCCCTTTTCAGCAGCAGTCTTCCCCGCAAGAGCGCCCCCCGGTCCGCCGCCGATGATGAGCACATCATACTTACTTTTCATTGACTACCTCCAGGGCACCCAGGGGGCAGACTTTAGCACAGATTCCACAACTCGTGCAGTTTGGCTCTACAGAGAGGTACGCGTCGATCAGTTCAAGGGCGCCTTCCGGGCAGACGGATACACAGCATCCGCAGTATCCACAAATATCCCGATGTACTTTGAGCATTGCGAGATTATGTTGGCTTTTTCCTTCATTAATAGTTACGATTGGAAAAAAAGCGTTGACCGACCACGCTACCGGAGAAGGGATGAAAAAATCCTGAAGGAACGGTTCCCTCACCGGCTATGCATCAGGAAGGCTCAACAAAACAGAAGGGATCTTCGGCAAGGAAATCACCGCCCGCGGCATGCGCCCGGACCCGGCACCCGCCGCCACAGAGGTCGCGATAGTTACATACACTGCACCGGCCACCAAACAGGGCCTGTTTTTCCCTGAACCGGGCGAGAACGGGATTGGAAGTGTCCGCCCAGATCCTGCTGAATGGGCAATTGCGCACATTCCCCACGAGAAATTCCGGTGAGCGGGCAAACTGGCAGGGGTACACATTACCATGTGCATCGATGTTTGCCACGCGGGTACCGGCATTGCACCCCCCTTTTAAAGATTCCAGCAGCTTGCGGGCATCAGCGAGATCATCTGAACAGTCCTCCTCCATCGAAGCGAGCAGGTGGATACAGTCCTGCGGCGCATCAACCGTGAGGAACTCCATTGCTGCGGGATCGGTATGTTTTGCTTTCCGGTAAAGAAGCGATAAGGCTTCGGTCACCTCGTCCCGGTCCAGCTGCAACCGGGTATAGGAATCGATTCCCCGTCCCGTAGGAACGAGCCAGTACAGGCAGAAACGAGAAGCACCAAGCGAGAGCGCGAGATCGACAAGCGCTTCAAGTTCATGGCAGTTCTCCTTCGTAATCGTAACCCGTACCCCGCACCGGAGCCCGGTCTCCTTACAGACAGCGAACGCTGCGATCGTCTGCGCAAACGCACCGGGCGAATTCCGGAACCGGTCATGAGTCTCTGCCCTTGCACCATCCAGCGAAATTCCGGCATATTCGATCCCGCTTTCCTTGATCCTGCGGGCAATGTCGGGAGTGATCATCGTTCCGTTGGTACTGAGGGCCATTTTAAGGCCACGGTTCCTGGCATGACGTGCCAGGTCCCAGATATCCGCACGCATCAGGGGTTCTCCGCCGGTGAACAGGATGAGCGGGATACCCATATCCGCAAGGTCATCGATGACCCCCAGCGCTTCAGCGGTAGTGAGTTCTCCTTCCGTTGTGCGTTCCGGGCCGGATTGGTTGTAGCAATGGGTGCATCTCATGTTGCAGCGATCCGTGAGGTTCCAGAAGACCACCGGCCGGTACATCCATAAGAATGCAAGATAGTTGCCGGGCACATCGATCTGCGGTTTGTGGCGGTGCCGCATCACATTGCTGACCGTTCCCCGGCCATGCATGCACTGGGTAATACGATTCATGGGTGACTACCCCCGTTCTCCCGCATCCTCACATTCGGCACGCGCTTAAACTCGCGGGTGCTGAAGAGGACAAGGTAATCCGGACAGCCTATCTGTTCTGCAATAGCTCTGACCTCGTTTTGTACCCTATCCCGGCTGTACCCGTGGTGCACGGTATAATGGGTGTACTCCCACCGGCCTGGTATTGGTCTGCGTTCATAGCAATGAGTCACTGAGGGAAACGCTGCCAGCAGTTTTCCCATATCACCATCGTCGCCCCTTGACGGTTTCCACGCCACAAGGGCATTTGCGGAGATTCCCAACTTCCGCTGGTCAATGCGGGCCCGGAATTTTCTTATGATTCCTGCTTCCTTCAAAAGCCTGATCCGTTCCACCACTTCGTCACTATTGAGGTCCAGTCGTTTTCCTATCTCTTCAAATGGGGCCGGGACAAGCGGGAGCCCGTGTTCAAGTTCCCGGAGCAGGCAAACATCAGTAGGATCCAAAATTACACTCCTGGTGCTGTGCAGGTAAAAAGGAGAACCGCACATTGATTTTTATCTTTTTTGTTGTCGGCAGGTCCAGGGCATCCGATGCCGGAATCCCGGTCTGTTGCAGGATCTCATCAAGCACTCTCTGGATGCCCTCTTTATTCTGTGCAGCTATCGTGAACCAGAGGGAGTAGTAATGATCCCGCTGGAAATTGTGCGACACTTCTGCATAGCTGCTGATAACAGTTGCAATCTCCTCCCGTCTCTCCTCCGGTACATGGAGGGCGACCAGTGTCGCGGCATGCAGGCCCAGAGCGTGGGATTCAAGCACCGGGGATATGTCCCGGATAATGCCTGCTTCCTCCAGTTTTTTCATATGGCTGAGCATCCCGGTTTCGGTAATTCCCAGCCGGTCAGCGATCGCTTTCCATGGACGGGATACGAGCGGGAGATCATCTTGCAGGGCATTGAGTATGGCCAGGTCAGTCGGGTCCGGTAGGACGGATTCACTCATGATGTCATGTCCTCCGGTTGATAGGGACACCACGGATCCTCACCACAAATCTCCCCGTTCAGTATATCCGGCATTGCAAGGCCATCACACCAGAGGGGAGAGGCTGCAACCTCCCTCCGGTATGCCCGGGCCCTGCACCCACCGCAGGTTGTTTTGAAGCTGCATCGCCCGCACTTTCCCGTGAGGCGATTTGGATCGCGGAGTGCGATGAAGAGCGGGGAATTATTCCAGATCTCATTGAATGGTGTTGTGCGGACGTTTCCGACGCTCACCGGCAGGTATGGGCAAGGGGTGACATCACCGTTTGCAAAAATCCGGCAATAGGTGATACCGGCAAGACACCCGCGTCCCCATGCAGGGTTCGCAATGCCAAGCTCATCTGCTATCCTGCGGAATTGCGGAGCACATGTCGGACGGATATTCAGATCGGCATTCCGGTAACGGATAAGGATCTGCCGGATCAGATCCTCGTATTCCTCCGGGCTGCGGGGCTCGATCTGCCGTGCCCTTCCGGTAGGAATGGGGAAGAAGAGCTGGTAATCGCGGATGCCGAGCGTTGTCCCGAGTCCAATCACGTCTTCTATGTCACTGATGGCAGAACGCATCACCGATATGTTAATCTGGACGGCGATCCCCGCATCACGGCAGTGCCCTATGGCCTGCACGGCTTTTTCCCATACTCCTTCAACGCCACGGAACGAATCGTGGACTGCAGGGTCATCGGAATCCAGGCTTATGGCCACAGCCCGGATCCCAGCCTCATTCAGTTTTGCCGCAGTGTTCTGGTCAATGAAATACCCGCTGGTGCCCATGACCATCCGGAGTCCCCGTTCAGTGCCGTATCGTGCGATAGTAAAGATATCCTTCCGCAGGAGGGGTTCGCCTCCGCTCAGCACAACGACCGGTGTTCCGGTCTCGCAGATCTGGTCAATGACGCAAAATGCCTCCTGCGTGGAGAGCACTCCGGCTGCTTCCTGTTCACCTGCATCCACGTAACAGTGGGAACACTTCAGGGGGCACCTGAGAGTAATGTTCCACGAGATGATACGCGGCGCACCTGCTGCACTGTTCAAAGCTTCAATCCCTTTGCTACCTGATTCACTTTGAGGTAAGAGAGTAAAAAATATTTGGTGCGGGCATACCGGGGCCGTTGGCATGCCATTGCCGGGCGGGTTTACCGTTGAATATCTGAAAAAAAACTGCTGCTGGATCCGGGACAAGAAAAAGGATTTTTTTTGTCGATCTGCAACTTCTTCTCGACAATGGAGACCGAAGAATCGGAAAAATCTTTCCCGTACGAGCAGAAGCCAAAGTCAGGGTGTGCCGTTTTGCGAAGGTTAATGTGACAAGAGGGAAAAAGGCTACCATACGGGCTTTGCCTGAACAGTCTCTCCTCCAAAGCTGAAAAATGAGGTGTCAATTCCATGGAAAAGAAGATGAAACTCACGACCGCTGCAGGGGCACCGGTTCCCGACAACCAGAATGCCATCACGGCAGGCCCGCGTGGCCCCATGCTGCTGCAGGACGTCTGGTACTTAGAAAAGCTTGCGCACTTTGACCGCGAAGTGATTCCCGAACGGCGCATGCATGCCAAGGGCTCTGGCGCTTTTGGTAAGTTCACGGTGACCCACGATATCACCCGGTATACCAAGGCAAAGATCTTCGCAAAGGCAGGCAAGGAGATCGAAGCATTTGTCCGCTTCTCGACCGTTGCCGGCGAGCGCGGTGCAGCTGATGCGGAGCGCGACATCCGGGGATTTGCCATGAAGTTCTATACCGAGGAGGGGAACTGGGACCTTGTCGGGAATAACACCCCGGTCTTCTTCCTCCGCGACCCGCACAAGTTCCCGGACCTCAACCGTGCCGTGAAGCGCGATCCCCGCACCAACATGCGCTCAGCAAAGAACAACTGGGATTTCTGGACATCCCTTCCCGAGGCACTGCACCAGGTGACCATCGTTATGAGCGACCGGGGCATTCCCTATTCCTTCCGCCACATGCACGGCTTTGGGAGTCACGCCTACAGCATGATCAATGCAAAGAACGAGCGGGTCTGGGTCAAGTTCCACTTGAAAACCCAGCAGGGAATAATGAATATCACAGACGAGGAAGCTGAAGCGGTTGTTGCAAAGGACCGCGAGAGCAACCAGCGCGACCTGCTCGAGAGCATCGACAAGGGTGACTTCCCCCGCTGGACGATGTTCATCCAGGTGATGACCGAGGAGCAGGCAAAGAAGATGCCCTACAATCCCTTTGACTTAACCAAAGTCTGGTTCCACAAGACCTTCCCCCTCATTGAGGTGGGCGTGCTCGAGCTGAACCGGAACCCGGATAATTACTTCCAGGACGTGGAACAGGCCGCGTTCAACCCCGCGGCGGTTGTCCCGGGCATCAGCTTCTCGCCGGACAAGATGCTGCAGGGCCGCCTCTTCTCCTACGGGGACGCACAGCGGTACCGGCTCGGCATCAACCACCACCAGATCCCGGTCAACCGCCCGAAAAATGCCATCGCCCATGCCTCCCATCGCGACGGCCAGATGCGGGTGGACGGGAATCACGGGTCAGCCGTAGGCTACGAGCCGAACAGTTTTGACGAGTGGCAGGAGCAACCCGAATATAAAGAACCCCCGTTCGAGCTCTCCGGCGCAGCAAAAGCATGGAACTTCCGAGAGGACGACTCAGATTATTACACCCAGCCAGGCATGCTCTTCCGGCTGATGAGCAAGGCGCAGCAGAAGGTGCTCTGCGAGAATACCGCCCGTGCCATGGGCGATGCGCCCGAGTTCATCAAGATCCGCCACATCGGGAACTGCTTAAAGGCCGACAAAGCGTATGGCAAGGGTGTTGCGGACGCACTCGGTATCCCGCTTGACAGGGTGAAGTGAGCGGCTTTGTGCGGTAGAGGGCTGCTCCATTTTTTTGTAAAAACCTGCGAGATCAAAAATGGTGCGAAAGAATTCCTGAAGGGTTTTTTACGACAGGAGATTACGCTGTATCTGATTTGCCGGTGAGATATCCCTTCCGGTACGCTGCATCGAGCAGATCCGTATGCGCAGCAACATCACGGATCGTGTCCATATCACTGATGAGCAGCTCATCAGTGTACTGGCCGTCAATGATGCCAAAAAAGCCCTGACTGTCATTTTGGATCCCCCAAAAAAGCGATTATATCTTCACATTCCCATTCCGGTCAAATTTCCAGAACGGGTTATACGCGATTTCCCAGAGAAACCCGTAGGGGTTGGCAAAATAACCGCTATATCCTCCCAAACCAGAAGTAATGCCGTTTACTGCAGATGGTCCTGGAAGGATGGTTTATCCCCATTGCTCGTAATTTATCGAGAATCATCCGGAAGCGGCTGGATTTCTGGATTAATTATTCCAGTGAGAACGTCCCGTACTTCCCGCCGCCCCCCGGGTGCAGGATCACGGTCCCGCTACGTAGAGCGGAAATGGCATCAGCTACCCTTGGATGAATGGCGCGTATATCGGCGATCGGTGCATTGATGAGTACCTCGATCTCGTTTTCGAACTCTGCGATAAACCGATTATAGAGTGATGTGCATTTCTTCGTGCGGGATGAGGACGTGCCTTCCATGGTCTGGATGATCTGCCCTAACGGGATGATATGGAAATACGGGGGGCGGGGACTGTGTATGCCTGCAGAAGAGAGCTCCTTTGCGCGATCCGATACGCCTTTTTTTATGATACCGCCGTCAGCAGGACACCGCCATGCATGCTGCATTGCCTCCTCCAGTGAGTACTGGGTATAACACCGCGTACAGGCAGTGCGGTTGTATTTCCCTTCTTCGGGAAAGAACCCGGCATTCATCTCAATGGCTCCGTTCTTTACACAGGTGAGGACGTCTTTGATCGTGAGATCCAGAAGCCGGAGCCGGTTGAACTCCCGCCCGAGTTTATCCGGCCGGGGACTGTGGGCATCGGAGTTGGTGAGAAAGGGAATAGTATCAAGCTCCGCAATTCCCGCACCGTACGAGCTGTCCGCTGAAAGGCCCAGCTCGAGAAAGTCGATAGGTTCACTTCCATAGCAGTCAGCAACACTGGTACAATAGGCATACATCGCAGTCCACGGGGTGAACGCATGGGCGGGGCCTATCATCGCCCCGACTTCATGTGCATACTGCGCGATCTTCTCCCCGGACAGGTAGACATGCGGGCGGCCGCTCGTTGAAAAACTTTTACACGTGCCTTCCATGAGTGCCTGTAACTCGGAAAACTGCGAGAAGTCCTCTGCCATGATCAGGTGGTGCACCCTTCGTTCGTCTTCTACTTCACCTGTGGGGACTATGATAACATTGGCATCATTCTCTAAGAAAGGTTCCCATGTCTTACGCCAGATCGGGTGGAGTGCGTCACCCGTGCCAAGTACATGGATGCCCTTTGTCATGCACCCCGCGAGCAGCTGCTCAGGCTGCATGAAGCGGGAGACGGCCATAGAGTAAGGGGAATGGATATGCAGGTCGGCATTTACAAGCATTGGTACGTGTATGGTTGCTCCTCGCAGGATATATTTTCGCGGGATGAAAAAGGCAAAAGTTCTCCCCACAGGGCAGCTTGAGGGGGTTTGATCGTAAGAGAGATCCAACCCGGTGTGTCGTACGGAGATGCAGAGGGGACGCGTTCGTTTCTAAAAATCAACCCTACCCGGCCAGTACTATTGGAAGGACGGGCGAGTGATACGGGTGCCCGACTCCCGGCCGGTACCAGACTTCGACATCGTCCTCGTAATGATCGGAGAGACGTTCAAGGGACGGGACGAACTGGAACTTTTTTAAGATATGCTGCATGATGGGCCTTGGCATCACCACCCGGACATCGTACCCTTCCAACAGCCACCTGTGAAGCAGGGCCTGGGTATGGCCCTCGTTCCGATCTCGTGAAATGATATAATGGAGATAGAGCCGGTTGTCTTCATACATTTCCAGCCACCCGGAGAAGAGTAGTTCTGAAAAACCCAGTGTATCACTCGCGTGTGTGCCGGTCTCGATTCGTTGCGGGGTCATCTGAATCAGTTCCTTTATAGGAATCTGATCGTTTGGGAGATGGGGATATAATCCAGGGGAGAGGGCGTGGTGAAAGTGAGAATTGTGCAATTGAAACGGGATTGGAACTGCGGAGGGGGGTGACAAAAAAAATTATGAGATCGGATATCTGGCATGACAGCGCGTGTGAGCCCGGACAGTCCAGTCATTCCATATTGGTAAGCCGCCCTTTCAGTTCCCCTGCATCCTCTTTTTTGGCTTCCATCAGCGCAGAGATGATCGCATCAGAAAAGACCAGCGCGAGCGTCTCAAAAAGCGTCCCTAAAGGAGCGAATGCAGACGAAACCGACCGGTACTGCCCGGTCATCTGCCGGACCTCAAACGAGGTGTGGTCCCCGCGGTAATATCCGGTGAGGTCCCCCAGATTTACAATACAGTCTGCGATCCTGCTTATCTTCGAGTTCGGAGAGGCAGTGATGAGACAGGTCGTGCCCCCGAGTCCTTTGACAGTAGCACAAAACGTAGCCATCGATACCGTTTCGCCGGATCCTGAAAAGACCACCATCGTATCGCCGGGCTCCAGTGCCGGAGTCACAGTCTCTCCGACCACATAAACCTCATAGCCAAGGTGAAGCAGCCGCATGGCAAACGCCCGGGCGATCAGTCCGGAGCGCCCGGCCCCGGCCACATATATCCGCTTTGCCTTGAGCATCAGGTCAAAGAATGCTGATGTCTCAACATTGTCCAGCAGAATGGCAGTCTTTTTTATCGACTCTGCCATCTGCTCCATGAATCCCGGTATATCAGAAAATTCGTCAGTCATTGTCCTACAGGCATATTTTGTACCAGTCGATATGAGGGTATCGGTATTGAAAGGAGAGGGGTGCCTGCGCAATACGCCAACCGAGGGGCAATCCATTACCGGAGTGAAAAATATCAAAACGTTTTCTCCGGCATCTCATCTCATGCTGCATTGGCCGGGGTGCTTCTGCACGGAATGGCTGCAGAACGTTTTTTTAAACCATGCTCAGCAATCATTAAATCACCCGACCCACTGACATTTTTATTAGGATGACAGGAATGAATTACCCCGATATGGACAGGATTTATCAAGAGGTACCGCTCGACAGCATTCCGTGGAATAGCGAGATTCCGCCCGATGCCCTTATTGAGCTCGTGCAGAGTGATACGATTCGTCCCTGCCGGACCATTGATCTGGGTTGCGGTGCGGGAAACTATGCGATATATCTCTCTGGTCTCGGGTTTGATGTTACCGGTGTCGATAGTGCACCGACGGCAATCGCGATTGCACGGGAGCATGCAAAGAACAAACACGCCAGCTGCAGGTTTATTGTCGCTGACCTGCTCGGGAACGTAGAGGAAGTGCCTGGTATGTTTAACTTTGCCTATGACTGGGAATTTCTGCACCATATCTTCCCGGAAGACCGGGAACAATATGTCCGGAAGGTCCATAAACTCCTCACCCCGGAAGCAATCTATTTTTCCGTCTGTTTCAGCGAGAAAGACCCCCAGTTTGGCGGCGTCGGAAAGTTCCGGAAGACCCGGGTAGGTACCACCCTGTATTTCTCTTCTGAATCTGAACTGGAGGATCTTTTCTCTCCCTTTTTTTCAATACGGGAATTAAAAACCATCAAAATTGAGGGAAAAACCGGGGCGCATTGTGCGATCTCGGTGCTGATGGATAAGCGATGACAATTTTTCCGGCGATTCCATTACCTCTGCGTAAAGTGAGATTGACTCCGGAATTTTTTTGTTGCGGGTTTTTTCAGGAAATCTGCCGGAAAATCGTCTGATTGCGACAAAACCGGGGTAATCCAAGCCCACCCACCTTGCGGAGGGGGAGAGATGATACGTGGTTAAATCCAGTTCTCAAAGGGTAAGATTTACGTTAGTGAACCGCTATCTTTCGGACAATGATACGGATCACAGCAATTGCACGCGGTGAGGTACAGGGTGTAGGATACCGGTATTTTGTCACGGGCTGTGCAAGGGCAGCCGGCGTGAACGGGTATGTGAAGAATATGCCGGACGGCTCGGTGCTGATGGTAGCAGAAGGTGAACGGGCGGCGCTGGATGCGTTTGTGCGGATGGTAAAAGCGGAAGGGGATGTGGTTATCCGCGTGGATGCACTTGCTGTGACAATGGGAGAGGCAAGCGGGGAGTTTGCGGGCTTTGGGGTGAAGTGACAGGGGGGAAACACATAGAGAGTTGCCGGGGTCACATGGCGCAGGGCACTGACTGGTGCCACCTTCCGCGACCCCGCTCTTCCCGGCCCCCGGGTTTGCATGTGGCTGTATGCGCTTTTCAGATGACCCATTACAAACAGTGACGGGGGGTTGCGGAGGTCGGAGGGGGCATGGCCAGGTAATTTGTAAGGTTTTTGCATATCACAGAAACGGCCGCGTGAATCCCACCATTGTACCGGTTCACCATTCCACGTGAGAGACAGTGCTTATTTGACGTATTCCACTCCGGACATCCCTTCAAATTCCCGGTCACCGGTAAGAAAAGGTAATGCAAGGGATTCCGCAACGGAATACCCGACACAATCGATCAGGGAGAATTTCTTTCCCAGCAGTGCAGATTCGCGGCGTAGGTGTGATGCACGCAGGTAATCCCTGTCCCCCGGGTGGTATAGTCTCATACCATGCCTGACCTTCGAACAGATCTCCTGTGCAGCATCGGGGTAATCACGGGTTACCGCATAGGCGAATTCCGCAAGGTTGAACTCTGTGGTGACCAGCACGGCATCATTATAGGACCGGTAGGGCGGCGAGCCTTTCAGGAGTTCAATAATCGCATAAGTGTCGGCAAAAAACGTTGGCATAGTCTAGTCTTTGAGCTCGTCGCTGATCGCCTGGCTGTCAATAGTCCAGCCTTTCAGCAGCCCGAACAGCCCTTTTTTCTGACCTGGGGATTTGGCTTTTTTTTCTGTTTTCTTTCCTGTTATCGCTCCGGAAACAACTGTAACCGGTCGATGGACTGATGATGGTGCCATAATATACTGAAAGCTGTACGTTACATCAATTATAAGTATCGTGCCAGAAGAGACGATGGTGAAGCATCTCCGGTTTCCGGCTGCACGATGCCTTTTTGTAGAAGTACGGGATCTTCCGGGACGAGAACGGCTTTTCCGAACGGGCTGGAGCGAGGATGAGGAGCTGCGGGTTGTTTTTTTGAAGATCTACCCGGTGCACTCCGTAACGGATATTGGGGAGGTTGTGGGGTTTTTGGGGAAATAAGCCGGGAGTGAGGGGATGATTTATCGTCACGGTCTATGAAAATAATTACCCGATGAAACGATCCGACCGGACCATGACACCCCAATGATACACCGGTCCGATCTTAACGTAGTGATACAAAACCCGGGTGTTTGCCGCACAGTACGAAGAGATACGGGTTCAGCATCATGTGGCGCTTTTCCGGCCGTCAGCGCCCGACTCTCAACGTCGGGCATGGCGCTTAACATCATGATCGGGGGAACAATTGTATATGGTCCCGATGAAGCCGCTCAACCGGGTGCTGGGCTGGTACAAATCGCAAAGGCCCCGTTATTTGTGCCGGTTGAGTCTTAACTCACCACTTCTTTTTCACTCGTCTTTGATGAATCATCAGAGCCGGTCGTATTTTTTATGTGCCTGCTCGATGGTCATGACTTCGGTGATATACACCGCTTTATCCGGTATCTGGACCCGGTAGAATGCTGTGTAGCTATGGCCGATATGCAGGCGGTACACTTTCTCATCGGAACGCCCTTTCGGAGCCTTGATCAGTTCTTTATCCCTGCCTTTCCCAGGAAAGGGATCATCTTCAAGAGAGAACAGTTTTTCAAGAACGATCCGCCGGCTTTTTTCCGGCAGGCTGCTCACAAACGGCAAGGCCCCGACCTCATCAATGAGGAGCCTAAATGTCACGGGAGAGCGCCGCGAATTTACCCCGGGTCATTATCCGGTCCGTATCATCATACAACCGGGTCCGGTTTCCTTTGCGAATCAGGCCCTGGATTACATCATCGCAGGTCTGGCCGGGTTTACGCAGCCGGTGGATCTCATCCCATGTGCTAGGACGTACGGAGATCCGTTTTGATGCACTCTCCTGGGCAGTCATTACAATAATTTTCGTGCTGCGATTATTTACCTGTTTAGTATCAGGACTTCAGGGGAGATGAAATCCTGCGCTGGAACAGGAGAGTAATCGGATTTATTGATGTAAGGATCTGAATTTTCCCCGCTTTGATGATCCCGATGAACTCACTCAACCGGGTGCTGGCTGGTACAAACCACAAAACGCTGTTGTTTGTACCGGTTGATGGAGGAGCCCGGTAAAATTTTAAAAGATGGTTATACTTTAATGAACCCATTGAGGTTGAAGTGCCGGGGGAGGTGAACAGTTACGAAAAATCGTTTATTCTTTGTCTGGTAGAGATGTTTTGCCCCATCTTTTGAAGACGCAATCAGCGTGGATTTCTCCGTATCATATCTCAAACCGTTGATGATCTGTTCGACCATACCTCACCTCACTTGTCTGAATGATCTGGTACACGATAAAATCCGCGATCTTCATCAAGCAGTGCACGGGTTCTCATCCATCAATAAAAAGCCGGAAACGTAAACGGGTACAGAACGTCGTAAAGGAAGATAATATACTCTATCGAAAAAAGCTCACCGGGCCTGTCCCGGCTCACCCGATATAACTCAGCTCTTCGTCTTTCATCTTTTCGCCCTCAACCAATCCCTCGATGACCTTCTCCATCTCAGAAGCCCGGTCATTGAGTTTCGTAGGATCAACCGGCACATCGATCAATTTTGAGAGCACACCAAGCACATTGGCCGCACTCATCGGGTCAATGAGGTACCCACTGGTCTCGCCCATCAGGCAGACCGCATCGATACCACGCTGGGCGGAGAGCCCGAGCATAAGACCGGCAGCCCCGATGATCCCGCCACCGGGTTCATCGCGGTTGAACGTGACTCCAGCTTCTTCAAGTTCAGGGCGCAGATCCGCACGGTTCACGGCACCCAGCACCCGGGGCTCATTCACGAGATGTCCGACACCAAAACCGCCGAGCGTGTAGATGCGTTTTACCTTGAGCTCTTCTGCAATCTCGCAGTACTGGTCGGCAAGGATATAATGTCCCTCATTCGAGGTGCTCTGGTGGTCACCTACAAGAAAGACAATGTCGCGTCCATCTGACTGGTACAGGAAAAGCTCGTTTCTTGCGAGCCGGGCAAGGCCGTTCTCGTCGAGAATTACCTGAGGGGGAAAATAGATCGAGTGAATCTCTCCGATCTTTTCGGCTTTGAGCATGTGGATCATATACTCGGCCACTAATTTCCCTACCTGCCCGATGCCGGGCAGACCTTCGATCAGGATCGGATCTACCAAGTGCTTGTCCTTGAAACTCTCAAGGTAGCTGACAGTGATATCCTCAATCATGTTTTACCAGTCTCCGGTACTTACCGTATTTGTCTTCAGGTGAATAACGGGCCGGGTGGGCCACAACCGTTGGCTTGCCACAGGCAGGACAGGTTAAAGAAAGGGTATATATCTGGTCTGCCGGACAACGCCTGATTCGGCCACTCATTGACTCTTCCCGGATTTCGGTTTCTTGATGAGTTTGCCTTCGCCACCGGCTTTCTCAACAACGGCAATCGCAGCATTGGATGCTTTCTCGATCGCTTTTTCCGCCTTCTTGTAGTCCGGAGCAGTCACCTTTATCCGGTACAGCGGTGCACCGAGATACAAAAGCTCGATGGTAACACCGGCAATCTTCGGCTCGGCACTTTTTAGCGCCTTCTTGATGATCGAAATCCCATCCGGTGCCGAACAGGTGAGATTCAGATGACCGGTTACTTCGACACTGGGGACTTTGACATTCTCCTGTGCCACATGCAGGAGTGCATCGGAGACTTTCTTCGAAAAACCCAGTTTCTTAACCGTAGCATCAGGGTCAACAACAAGATCTTCAAAGACCGGGTAGAATGATCCGTATTTACTGAAGATCTCGTCTTCAATCTTTTTGGGTTCTTCACCGGACTGTTCCGCGGCAAACCCGAGCCATTTCTGTGCTTTCGACTCGTTCTTCCACTCGCGGATCTTCTCACGCCGCTGGTGTTCGTTGACATCTTTTAAGGAAAGGTCGATGTGACCACGGCTCCGGTCAACATTGAGCACCTTGCAGACGATCTTCTGGCCCTCACGGATATGGTCGCGGATATGTTTGATCCAGCCGGTTGCGATTTCAGAAATGGGGATGAGCCCCGGGCGGCCACCATACTCATCCAGCGATACAAACGCTACAAAGTCCTTGACGTTTACTACTGTGCTAACGACAAGTTCTGATTCCTGTGGCCACTCTCTGTCCTGCATGGGTAGTATCACTTGAGCTCTGAGACGATCTCAGCCTTGATGCTTGCTTTGCCCCCTGCGGGGGTTGCAAGATCGTGCCCGCAGACTACACACTTGACTACCGTGCTTGCCTTCTCAAAGACGGTCTGCTCGTTCTCACAGTCTGGACACTTTACCTTGTAAAATTTACTCCGGTTCTCCCGAATCACGCGTACCATTATCGCTCACTCCGTTAATTCAAACTTTGCGACACGGTAACCCTTGCGCAGGTGCGCCTTTCCGCAGGTGACACAGCGGTACCGGACGTTGATCTTCTTCGTCGGCTTGTCGCCGCCGGGCACCTTGGAGAATTTACCCATGTTGCCTACTTTACCCCTGCGTGCCTTCTGGCGGTCAATCCAGTGGAGGCCGGTTGTTTTGCCTTTCTTTACCTTCTCTACCTCATGAATCTGGTGATTCCGGCAGAAAGGGCAATAGGTGTTGAATTTCGCTGGCATTTTCATAAAATTTTCACCGATAATTTGGATATCGAATACCAATATTATTTACAAAGATTGATATTTAAGACTATGTTGCGTTCACTTAAGACCGCAGCATTCCGCTCAGGAAGCGTCACTATATCTCCTTTTGAAAGAGTATAAATCCTCCCATCCACTCCCATGAACGAGTCCATGTCTTCAAGTGCGCGAACGAGGACGCAGGGATGCGTGTGGGGCAGGTGTGCCTTGTGTTGCGCCGGAACAGTGACAGCAGGAGTACCCGCATCTTCGGATACGGGTTCCGGCTCACCGCTTTCGTCCCCATCCATCTCCACAGTTACAGGAATGTGCGGGACATTGTACAGGAGAATGCCCTGGCACTGTTCGATCGCGGCAGTGATCTGGTCAAACATCTCCCGCTCGGCAGGGATGGTCCGCTTTACTTCCTCCCGATCATAATAATTGCCCTCTGCATGCATGATGGTGAGGGCGAGGATCTTGCGGGAACGGATGGCGAAGAGCTCATGAAGTGTCTCTTTTATCGCCAGCGTCTCTTCGATAAGGGACCGGGCTTCATCGGACAGGGGATCGTCAAGCTCGTATACCTTTGCCATGAGCGATGCCAGCTCTTCATGCCCGCGCTCAAAAATATCCGGGGCTGTTGCTGTCAGCCTTCCCGTCTCCCGCTCTGATAGCAGGATACCACGCAGATCGTCAAGCTTCATCGTTTACCTCAGGCAATCTCTGCCATACCCCGACAGCAGAGGAATACTGCTACTGCTTCCGGTACAGTAGTGATGCCTTTTTGGAGCTCATAAGTACTTCCGAGCATGGGCATCTTGAGCGTCAGGCGGCAGTCCACCCGAACATCCCGCGTGCCAAAGACCACGGCATCCGTGAGCGGGTCGAAAGTATGCAGCTCGCGGAGTTCCAGCGGCTGTACCCGCATACCGCTCCCGCCATGCAGCGAGGTGGGCAGGCGGATTAACCGTTTTGTATCCGTAGTAACGGGTTCGTCAGCAAGCGCTGCACTGGAGAGCAGGCGTTTCCTGAACTCACCTTCCTGCTGGGCAATCACTATGGAAAGAACACGGTTTTTTAAGATCATACCCGAGGGACGATGTTCAATTTCGGCAATGATCTCCTCCCGATTTTTCAAAAATGTGATTGCCGAATCTTTTCCTATGCCTTCCATGCCGGTGAGATGGGCCATGGCTTCTTGTTCGGGCAGTGTGCCTATCCAGTGGAGGTACCCGGAAAGCGCAGCCCGGTAACGGTTTTGCCAGCCGGGATTCTGTGAATTCTTTCCTGTCAGCATTGCCGCAGGATCGATCCCAATCCCGCAGATATAATCGATCAGCTCCCGTCGCTCGGCGCTCCCCCAGCCACGGAACGCAAGATCCCGGACATGGACATGGTAGCCCCGTCCTCCGGAAAAGACCAGCTCTATGGTTTTGGGATCCATCCCGAACTCATCGAGCAGCATGGCGATGAGCTTTTCGGTCTCCTCTTTTACGCGGGCAAGCATCTGGTCATAAGGCCCCCGCACGATATGATCCGCATCGAGATCGAAGATCAGATCCGCCCCGCACCAGCCTTTGTCCGCCATGGTGCCGGCATCCGGTTTCTCGTAATACGCAGTCGAGTAATAGGTGTGCTGCGGCACTACGTTTTTGAGGTACTCAAACAGTTCGTCTCTGCCCGAGAATCCCACATGCCGCCGCATGCGCATCTCGGATGCACCGGGATTGAAGAGCACAAAACCCCATTCGCGCTGCTCCAGCGCCGGGGGTGCAATGAGCACGGTCTTTTTGTAATATTCCGTAAACCGCTGCCGGATAAATGCAGTTGTCGCCGGGTTCATGGCATCTCCTTAACCATATATGGTCCCGCACGTTCATAGCCCTGCCTCCGGTAATACGGGCGCACACCCATGCCGCTCATGATAGCGAGGCGGGAGTAGCCGGCCGAAATCGCAGTCTCTTCTGCCAGTGCGAGCAGTGCCCGCCCATAATTCCGGTGCTGCCACTCTTCCGAATCCGCGTCCCTGCCGACCGGTACGATACTCCCGTAGACATGCAGTTCCCGCATCAGGGCCGCATTCTCCAGCTCGGACCGATAGACCATTGAGGGGAAGCGGAGACGGGTAAATCCAATCAGGGAATCATCCGAAACAGCAGAAATGAAGTGCTCTGTCCCACCACAGCACTCGTACTGTTTCATATGCATCTCGGATTTTGCAACTGAGGGCAGCCTGCCGATCTCCCGGCACCGGATGCAGCGGCATCTTCTGCCTGTGGCTTTCATCCGGTTCTGGGCCAGCTGCCGGAAGTTGGAATGTCGGGAACCGGCAACGATCAGCTTGGCCGGGATATCCCGCTGTATCCGCTGGAGCCGCATGAACTCGGGGATCTGGGATTTTGCATACGCGATAAGCTCGATCAGCTCATCTTCCGGATACGGGGCATAGATCCCCTGCTCCCAGTGCTTCTCGATCTCTGAGCCTGGCGTGACAAGCGTGGGGTAGATCTTGAGAAAGTCCGGCTTGAACCGTGCATCGGTAAAGATCGTCTCAAACATCTTTTTGTCGGAGTCTATGGTGGATGTGGGGAGGTTTGGCATCATGTGGAACCCGACTTTAAGCCCGGCATCGCGGAGCAAGGTGTTGGCCGCTACGGTATCTTCCACTGTGCACCCGCGCCGGTTGTAGGCGAGGATCGCATCGTCCACGTGCTGGACGCCGAGTTCCACTTTCGTTACGCCCAGACCGAGCATCCGGTCAATATGCTCACGCCGGCACCAGTCAGGCCGGGTCTCAAACGTGATCGCAATACAGCGGACAGCAGCACGCTCGTTATCGTTCTCAACAGAGACTACATCGGGGGGCACTGGTGCAGGAGTGCCGCCCGGGTAGGTGTTCATCGACTCTATGCAGCGCGCGACAAACTGCTCCTGGTACTCGGGAGGACGGGCAGTCATGGTACCGCCCATCACAATCAACTCCACCTTGTCCACACGGTGCCCGAGAAGCTCGAACTGTTCGAGCCGGGCATGCACCTGCATAAACGGATCATAGTTATGTTCACGTGCCCGTAGTGCAGCCGGTTCTTCCCCGGTATAGCTCTGGGGGGATTGGTACGGGTGCTCAGGCCCTCCGGGGCAGGGCAGGCACTTGCCATGCGGACAGGGTGCCGGCGAGGTCATCACCGCAACCGGAGCAACCCCTGAAAGGGTGCGGGTGGGTTTAACGAGCAGAATCTTCCGCAGGCACTTCTTCTCCTCCGGTAAAGCTGCTGCAAGAATCGCAGAGTTTTTCGGCACCGCGTGGAGCCGGTACTTCTTGCAGACGTCGATCTTTACCGCAACAATCGCATCATCACCGGGCGGTAAGGTGAGGATGCGGGAGATCATCTCCCGGAATGCCAGCGCCTCATCCATAACGATTAATGTTCTGCTGCAACTGTTTGCGATGCAGTCTCTGAAGAATAGTTCACCACAGGCAGCGGTTTGCCGTGGATATGGGAAACAATCTCATCCCCAAGCGTGAGGAGAGCGTCTTTGTGGGCTTTTTTATCTTTATGTATATGAACAGGAGAGATTTCCAGCGAGGCATAACGTTCGGTCTGGATTTCCTCGTTGGTGATGCCTTCGTAATACTTCTTGATGTGAATCATCAGCATATGTAAATGTAGCAACTCTTCTTTTTGCACACTGTCACCTTCTCCAGAAAGTTAGTATTTTGTGGACAACACATATAGCTTTTTGGTGACATTTATATCTGGAAACCTGCGGCACGTAGGATCGTTAATTGCGCTCGCAATTGGGGATGCGATGGGTGCGCCATTGGAAGGATCTCTTCAATCTGAAGCGTGGGTGACTGATATGCGTCCCGGTGGTCGCCATTTCCGGAAAAAAGGTGCAATCACAGACGACACCCTGCAGGCCATGGCAGTTGCCGAATCGCTCGCTGCATGCAGGGGATTCAACCAAAAAGACCTTATATCACGGTTATTTTCCGGGTACGAAAACCGCCCGGAATGGTATGGCCCCACATCTTCATTATTCTTTGATCTGGTCAAATCCGGGACCCTGCCGCACCATGCTGCATGGCTTGTGCACCAGCGCCGTGGCAGCAGCCGGACGAACGGCAGCGTGATGCGGGGGTTCCCGCTCGGGATCTTCTATCCCGCACCGGAAGTCTATGAAATGAGCATGGCCTGCTCGCGGCTCACGCACTATGATCCGGTTGCCGGCCACTGCTCCGCGTTCCTGAACGTAATGGTCAGTGACATGGTCAGGGGGGTGTCCCGTAAGCGTGCATTTCGCCACGCCCTCTCGCTCTGCACGGACCCGGAAGTGCATGCAGTGCTGGGAAATTATCCGGGGCATGACCCGAACCCATCACTGGATGCCGTGCTCTGCTCCCATGCAGCCCTGTCCTGCTTCATGAACGCCCGCACACTTGAGGGGGCGATCCTGTCTGCGATCAATCTTGGCGGGGATGCGGATACGGTTGGTGCGTGTTGTGGTGCACTGGCGGGGGCTTGCTGGGGGATGGATGCTGTTCCGGTGCGATGGAGCCGGGAGCTGGAGGGGTACGGGGAGCTGGTGGAGCTGGCGGAGCGGGTGTGGGGGATTGCTGAGATCAAGTGAAATGCATCTGCCAATTAAAAGTACGGTTTACTTTTTTCAATCAAAGTCTGCTCAAGAATTTTCAATCAAGGTTTGATTGAAAAACAGGATGTATGCATCATCCACTGATCTCAGCACACAGGATCTCAGCCTGTTCCAGGATGGTTGCAACTGCCTTTGGCTGCTTGTCTGGCGGATATCTGTATTTGGTCAGGATGCGTTTCACCATCACCCGCATCTTTGCCTTGACTCCTTCCTTTACGGCCCAGTCAATGGTGGCATTATTCCGTATCTGATCCACCAGTTCATGGGCAACTTTCCTGAGAACCTCATCACCAAGGATCATTACTGCACTGTCATTAACCTCAAGGGCTTCATAGAAGGCCAGTTCCGCTTCCGTAAGTCCGAGATCCTGGCCCCGTTTGTCCGCTTCCCGCAGTTCCTTTGCAAGATTGATAAGCTCCTCGATGACCTCAACGGATTCAATGGCCCGGTTCTTGTACCGGTGGATGGTCTCTTCGAGCATCCGTTCAAAAGAGCGGGACTGGACGAGCCGCTTCTTCTGCCGGGTCCGGATTTCATCATTTAAGAGTTTTCTTAAGAGTTCTACTGCCACGTTCTTCTGCGGGAGCCCCCTGACTTCTGCGAGGAATTCCTCTGACAGGATCGAAATATCTGGTTTCTTGAGCCCGGCAGCAGAAAAGATGTCGATGATCTGATCGGAAACAATCGCCCCGCTGACAATCTGGCGGATGGCATGTTCCATGTCCCAGGTCCGGTCTGCCTTTTCACCAACACCATCAAATTTTACCAGCGCTGTTCGTACGGCCTGGAAGAATGCTACATCGTCCCGGATCTTTATTGCTTCATCATGAGGAACCGCAAGGGCAAAGGCTTTGGAGAGTTCCGTAACTGCACCAATGAACCGTTTCTTCCCATCTTTTATGCCAAGGATGACGCTCTGGGCAACCGGCAGGAGCGCGAGCCGGCGCTGCGGGTCTTCCCAGTCCGACCAGTCAAAGCCATGGAAGATGCCGCAGCAGATCTCGTATTTTTCCTGCATGACGGCGACTGCTTCTTCCTGGTCAATCGCAGTCTTGCCGGTGCCCCCGTTTTCCGTATAGTTGGCGATCGCTTTCCTGAGCTCATCGACAAGCATCCGGTGGAATACCCGGTTGTTGCCTACCAGTGACGGGGAGTCCGGATGCAGGATCTTTTTTTAATGCGACTTCCTGAGCATCTGCCGGGATATCCGGGTTGAGCCGTGCGATTGCTGCCGCCAGCCGGTGCTTCAGGATCACGTCGTGCCAGCTGTCGCGCTCGGCTCTGGGTTCACCGGGAGTGATGTCCGGGCCGAAAAGAGTTGTGTAACCGAGCTCCCGGAGCCACGCGAGGGCGTGTTCTTCTACGTGGGATTCGGCTATGCGGGCGGGGGCAGGAGTCACGGGGTTTCCTTCTCTGAATGTGGTGCGGTTGCTTTCTTTAGCTTTTGGTTATGATTCCACTGCCCGCTCTTCTCGTTGAAGATGAAAACAAACTCACGCCCCCGTTTTTCCCGGAGGATGTACCCGAGATCCGCAAGATGAAGAAGATCCGTCCGTGCGGTCTCATACACCGTATTATACTGCTGCATGATTTCGCGGATCGTGAAGTAATCGTCGCTTTGCTCCATCATGGTACGGAGGATGTCACCTTCCCGCTGGCTGATATCCGGTATTTTCCGGATGATGGATTTTGTTGCGATTTGTTCGGCCTGTTTCTCTTCCAGGTACTGCATGAGATCTTTTTTTGCATCATTGATGCATGACAAGTTATAGAGGAGGAAATAGGTGAGATCCATCTCATCATATTCGGTATGGAGGTACGCGAGCGAGTATTTTTTCTTCGACCGGAGGATGATCCGGGAGATGGGCATATACTCGAACAGCCAGTATCCCCGCGAGAGGACATACCAGTAAAAGAGGCTGCGTGCGGTTCTCCCGTTTCCGTCATTGAATGGATGAACATACCCGATGAGGAAATGCAGGATGATCCCTTTGATGACCGGGTGAATGTAATCCTCACCGGGATCTTCATCACGCCCACCCTGGTTTGCGAACGTACAGAGTCCCTCTATGAACATCCCGATCTCCTGAAAATCGGGAGGTGTGTGGTAGACAACACCGGTTGCCGGGTTTGCGACCACGATATCATTGTCTGTCCTGAACTGTCCGACCGCGTTCCGGTCGATGGTCCCTTTCGTTATCAGCCGGTGGATCTCAAGGATGAGAGCGGGAGTGAGCGGGTCATCCCGGTGCTCGAGAATGAAGTTCATCGCCTCGTAGTTGTTGAGCACCATCTGCTCGGAACTGTTTCTGGGCTTCCTGCCTTTCCGGAGCATCTCCTTTGCAATGCTCCGGGTCGTTGCCGCACCTTCGAGGATACTTGAGGCGATGGCTTCCTCCATGAACGAGTTGATGATGTACGACTTTTCGAGCCGGATGGTCTTGTTGTGGATACGGATATTGCCGGTGAGGTAGCTGTCGATCATGTGCAGGCTTTTCACAATCTCCGCGATGATCGTGTAAGTAAGACTGAGGGGGGGGTAGGATACATGCTCCTGCCGCATTGACCGGTATAGTTTCATGACTGCCCAGGCCCCCTTCCTCTGGTCAGCATTTGGTATCCGGTACTTCAGTTCGTCCCAGAAGAGATAGCGCCGGTTGTACTCGGTCACATCTTCTTTGAACTGATCGTCAGTAAAATAGTTTTTCTGCCCATCGGTGATGTCCTGCGTCCAGTCTGACGGTGGTTTTTCGGGCAGTTGTGTCATGAGTCAGTGTACCAATTACTAATTTAGCACAAATTAGTATTTATTAGTAATTGGGATTTTGACCCGGTTTTGGGAAACCTGCTATCGGAGGAAATACTAATTTTTGTGGGATTGGGAGATTTTGGTATTTTGGCGATTGATCTCCGGATCGGGTGGTGGCAGCTATCAGGTTGTGATAGGTTGATAGATTTTGACAGGTGGAAAAGAGGAGAGGATAGAGCAGAAGTTGCTAAACCGTTACGGTCAGACCCGGCATCTGATCCCATGTCCTGCCTTCAAGCACCCTGCCGGCCCGTTTCTTGATAACGCCACCCCATTGCTTGAAGAAGAACGGTACGTTCGAAGCAAGGCATATGTCCCTGATATCCGTCACCCATTCTTCCTGCATAGGCCGGGCACCGGGTCCCGACTCCCCGCCAACGATCACCCAATCAATACCGTCAAGGTTCAGACCCGGCAGCGGGCCGATTAACGGCTCCAGCGAGAGAAATTTGACGGGTGCGTGTGTTGCCCGGAGATCATCTATCCTGTAGAGATAATCCTCGGACTCCACGCTGACACCCAGCCAGACATTCTTCGGGATCCTGATGGTCTCCTCAATTTCCCTGAACCGATCGGATCGTTTGGTAAGTATCTGGAAGGTATGCCACGATGCCTTTCTCATGACATCGAAGGTTTTTTTGATAAATGGTGTCGGGACATCTTTATGGAAGAGATCGCTCATCGAGTTGACAAAGATCATCCGGGGCTTTCTCCACTCAAGCGGCAGGGGGAGCATCCGCTCCTGCAGGGTCACCTTGAACCCATCCCGGTAGTTCGGCTGCCCCATTGCCTGAAGCCGGTACGCCATCCGTTCTGCGTAGCAGTTCTTACAGCCCGGGCTTATCTTGGTACAGCCGGTTACCGGATTCCATGTGGTTTCTGTCCATTCGATGCCGGAGTTGAGGGACAATTTTCACTCCTGATCAGGAATGAGATGGTTTTGATAACAGTTTTACATCGTTTTCAAGAACATTTTGTTTGGATCTGAAATATCCGAGAGTATTTTCCGGATTTTCATTTAGCGACCGTAATTTATTTAGTCATCCATTTTAAGTGGTGAGATCGTATAGTTCCACTCTCCGTGAAAATTATTCTGGTGAACACATAATTGAGCCATCTGCTCATCGGAAATTTTAATCCCAATAGCGTACAAGTTTGTGTCTACTTCGCATTGCACATTTAACCCTGAAGCAGTTTTAGTATTTCCTATCAAATTGACAATAGTTTCCATATTTATTAACGGTCTACTCCTCCAATTTTTTGTAATGGCGGAAAATAATCTGTGCTCAATTTTATTCCATTTACTTGTTCCTGGGGGGAAATGACAAACAGATATTATCAATCCAGTCTCATTAGAAAACTTTTGTAATTCTACTTTCCACGCCTTTCTTCGATATCCATTACTTCCACCGGAATCTGCAGTTATCAATAGAAAATCGGCTTTTGGATATCTCTCTTGACCCATAGTTTTCCACCATCTTCGTATACTTTCAACTGCAAATTCAGAAGTCTCGTGATCTATCCCGATATTTACCCAACCAGAATTGCTGGTGAGGTCATAGACTCCAAAAGGGATCGCTTTTCCAAGATCTTTATCAATGAAATCGTGGTCTTTCACTTTGAGAGGATTCCCTTTAGGTCTCCAATCCTGACCATTATTTTTGAAATTCCCAATATTCTCTTTCTTCTTACAATCAATAGAAATAATTGGTTGACCGTATTCTTGAAAGATTTTTACATATTCATTGATGAATTCAAATTGTCCGTTTCTGTCTTCATGAGATTGACCCTCTTCAGTTTTTTTAGCTCCTTGAAGGCTATATCCTACTTTTTCCAATAGCATTGCTACGGTAGAATGGCTCACCCGGTGACCCTTATCTTGTAATGCTTTAGCCAAATTTCTTGTACTAAGACTTGTCCATCTTAATGGAGATTCAGGATCTCCTCGTGAGGTAGGTTCAACGAGCCGATCCAAATCAGATTCTAATTCGGGATCACATTCTTGGATCCGTTTTCTACCAGCTCCTTCTCGTCGGATTCTGTCTGTTGAAAAGACTACCCCTTCATTTAATTCCCGTCTTCCGATGTTTATTGTAGATCGAGATATTCCTGTTAACCGAGAAACAAGTGTTACACCCCCTCGACCATAAGAATCCGCCTCAATTGCTACCAGAAGTCGTTTTTGTCTTTCATTCAGATGTGGAGATAATTTAGCAAAAATTGTTTTGAAGGCATTATCCGTTTCCATAATAGAAGTTGGGGTTATTGCATAAATAAAGATCGACTAATTATTTTACGCTTCCTAAGACCTAGGTTTTGTTAAAATCCCGGGACGCTCCCGGAAAGGTATAATTTACCAGTTTTTTTAAACTTTTGATCGTGTCTCTTCGTGGAAGTGCTGGCAGTGCGCCCTTCCACAAATGAGACCTTATCGCAATATCACAAGCATGCTCCAGGCTTACTGTGATCAATGTTCTTACACAACTAAAAAAATGTTACCTTTTGAAATAGAGATCTTAGCCGATTATTGGACACAATCAAAATATTTGAAAATTAAAAAAGAATGCTGAAATGCTTAATTACTATTGATAACTCACCATGATTGATGAATGAAAAATTAGTTGTGGTGGTATTTACCGTTGCCCTGATTTTTATTCTCGCCGTTTCCGGATGTATTGTCCCCCCGAAGGAAGCACCATTAACCGCAACAACTGACAAAACCACAATTGGTCCTCCAGATATTGTTGTCACAACTACGCCAACCCCCGTTTATGTAACCATTGAGACGCCTTATGTGACACCAAGTCCGACATCAGCTGTTACATATCGGACAATTCCCACCGTTTCCCCTGTCAAGGAAGATTATGTAGTTATTTATTCAATAAAAGATCAGCCATTCTTCTACAGTAAATCGGCAGTATCATTCAATCTGAAAAATCCCCCGATGCTGATTGATTTTACTGTATCCGGTGCCACTGTCACAAGAAATATTGAAGGAGACAGTCGGGTACTTACAAATGTATGGACTTCTTCTAAAACGGAGTATTACAATCCCAATGCCTATTTTGAAGTGACCGTTCGAGAAAAGTCTACCGGCAAAATCGTACTTCAGGACGGTTTTGGCCAGAGTAAACAATATGGAACAGAAAACCCCCGCCACTTAAAAGTATTCGGAGCGGGAGATTATCTTATCGAATTTGATGGCAATGGGGTTACAGCGAATGTAAATCTGTCAGTAAAACGAGAAGGGAATATAAATCAAAGTATTGTATAATTACTTACCTTTTTTTCATGGTCCTGCCAGCACAATCGAATATTTTTTTTTAAAACGGTGAATTATTTAAGCGATGACAGCGTTTTGAATAAAGCAGACAGTAATCCTGTCCCGGTAGGGTAGTGGACATCCTAAAAGATTGCGGATCTTTTGACCCGGGTTCAAGTCCCGGCCGGGGCGTCATCACGGAGGGTGATATGCCCTCCGTTTGCCGCGCATTCTGTTTTAATTGAGAATTGATTAGTTCTTCCTGCGTGTGCGGGTGACTAATAGTTTTCGTAGGTGCGTGTTTTTTGAATTCCTTTTACCTTGGTTATAAAATGCACTTCCAAGCATACTAACAGGAAGTGTATCAGTCCCGGCCCAAAGACAAGCAGGAAGCCCGCCGGATCTGCCGCTCGTGTTACATTGAGTCGTTTGACCTGTCGGTTTCACGTCGTTATGGTTACCGACCTGGCTCTTTTGGCCCAAATATGGCCCTTTTACTATCAGGATTATTATTGGAGAATGTTTGCGGAATCTATCCAATCAGACGGAGCACATTCTCGATCGCACGTTGTGCAGTATTCCGGTCCATATGCCCGTACATCTGGAGGGCATCCCGGTCATCGGGAATTATCGCGAGGATATCCGTGAGGAACGGGTTCTGGCGCATCATATCTCCCAAAAACATGAAATCGAGTTCCGTTCCTCCGTTGTCAGGATCAATTAACGATAAAATATCCGCCCGGTCTTTCCGGAGCTTACCTTTCTCCCAGTCCTCGTTGTCTGATGTGTGCTCCTGTATCCGGTATGCACGATCCCATGCAGCTTTTAATTTCAGGAGCAACAGAAGCGAACGTTCAGGTATAGTAACTGAAAATCCGGGTGAAATTTCTTTCACAATCGTCCTGCCATTCAGGAGGTTCATCGGGCAAGTCTCACTTCTCCCCTCGAAACAATTTTTTTCGTTCCTGGGAATGAAATCGATGATGATCTCCCCGTTACCCGTGATGACCTTTACAACACTGTTCTTAAACGGGGGGTTGCGTTTTCTGATGAACCCCCGGCTCGTCAGCAGATGACGCATGAGATGTTGTCTCGTCCCGGCATTGGTCACCAGATCGATATCGATTGATCCGTACCACGGGTTATAACAGTAAACCGCCCATCCCCCAATCAGGACCGTGACAGGATTTTCTGTGTTCTCCCGTTCATGAACCCAATGGAATATTTCTGCAAGCTCCGCTAACGAGGCCTCGATCACAGAACGGGAAACCTCATAAGCGGGCATAGTTCTCCACGAGTTTCAGGGTCAGGTCCCGGCCACTGTAGCCCAGCCCTGCCAGATCGAGAAGGGCTTGCGCCGGCGATACGAGCCGGATCTCTTCGGTTATCCGCGTATCGGAGAATACGTCCCGGTCCGGTTTGTATACCCGGATTTTTATCCCCTGAATGTCCGATGCATCAAAGGACTTGAGGAACGGATCGAGACGGTCCTTACGGACATAGACATACACGGTATCGTGGCGGAACCCGTATTTTGTATAGATCCCGCCAGCTGTAAAACTCGTGAATCCGCAATCAATATCCTGCTTATCGCACATCCGCGTGATTGTCCGGGCTGCGGACATTGCATCATTATCCGGGAGGACAACCTCGTTATAGTACAATTTTTCGAAGGGGCGTTCCCATGCGATACCATTGAGCAGTTTGGGGATATCCTGAAGTTTGATATAATTGTTGACTTCGACAACAATCCCCTTTGCGATAAGACTCTTCACAGTTGCATGGGCCCATCCGTACGAGACCTCCGCCTTCAAGGCGATATGCCGGATGGAGCTCTCTTTCTCTGTGAGGAGAGCAATCACGATTTTCCATGATTTTGGGGAACTGATCTTTTCAATACGGCGCACATCGGACTTTTCATTTTCCGTAATGTTTGACCGGTATGGTAATGCGATGATCCGGATATCACAGGAATGAGCGATCTTCTCGGTCTCCGGGGATATGAGCTTGCTTGCGATAACAAATTCAGCATATTTGTTCCGGGATTCTGAATTTTGAAGGAGTTTTTTCAGGACCAGCTGGCGTCCGATTGAATCTATTGTCAGCCGTGACTTAATTTCAATAATATATTTTTTTGAATAATCTTCGATAACCAGATCGGCCTTGAATGGAAGTCCCTCCGAGATCGGTACTTCCCAGGAAACTGATGCGTTGTCACTGATATCCAGTTCACGTTTTATGTGATCCAGTATCGAATTCTCTTCGCCGTTAATCATGTTGTTACTATATCTCTATAATGCGATACCATAATAAAGTTATCAGTGATAATTGAAATTTTCAGAATTATCGCATTTTAGTGATATGATAATAAAGGTATCAGTGATAATCAGATAACGCAACTGTGCCAATTCATCGGGTTTGAAGCACCTGCCATTGATTTTTGTGTATTATCTGGCTTTTATGCTAGGCCGGGGCGGCATCACGGAGGGTTAAATGCCCTCCGTTTGCCGCGCATTCTGTTTTAATTGAGAATTGATTAGTTTTTCTAATTCCCATTCACGACCCCCTCCCGAAATCATCAATAATTATGGGTATTTCACCAACCGCCCCATGAGCAGCCATACTATCCTGAACTCGGGTTCAATTAGGGAACATGGAGTAATCCAGTTTTTTTGCAAGGTCGCGAACCTTTTTGGGAACCTCAGTAATCATCCGTTCATCACGTATCCGGAATGCATATACCTTACTGAACTTAATGAGAATGTCGTGCGGAGAGAATTGAGTTAGAAGTCCAGCAGATCTGAGGCGGTTCAACATCTTACAATAGATGTACAAACTGATGAACGAAACGAACATATGCCCGAAAACAGCTTCCGTATCATGGAGATGCACTTTATCAGCCATCAGTTCGTTCTTGAACGTATCAAAAAACTTTTCCACCATATCCCGGGATTTGTAGAGTTCGTACACATCCTGTTCCGGTAAGTTTACAGTTGTGAGAAATAGAATCCGTCCGATCTTCTTCAGACCCTTATTTAGTTCCAATCTGGTGA
>JAUSBW010000081.1 GCA_030651815.1 Methanoregula sp. | reverse complement strand
AATCTACGCTCATGGAAACCTGATCCTCTGTTCCAGTCAATGTACTGGGATACGTTCAGGTCGATGAAGTGAGAATCCCACGACTTTAGTCGTGGGAGATGTCAATATTTATTGTGTATCACTGGATTTTTAGACAGAGCCGAATGGACCCTGCGGAACGAAATTTAACCAATTAAAATTGTTTAAAAAATTATTTCCAGCCAAAAATCCCTTTGAAATAATTAAGCATCTGGCTCAATAAATCGCTTTGTTCCGCAATTTTTTTGTTTTGTTCGGTAATTAACCGATTCTGTTCATCGATTTTCTTGTTTTGCTCTTCGAGTAATTTCTCCACAGAACTCGTGGGAGAGCTGGTTATGAGGGGAGTTGGGGATATCGTAAGAATGGTTGTTTGTCCCGTCGTTTGTCCTGTTGTTGGTACTGATGTGGGTAATGATGTTGGTACTGTAGTTACTACTGTTGTTTGTCCCGTTGTTACTGCGGTTGTCTGTGTTGTTGGCGGGACTGTGGTAGATGTAGTTGCTGGACCGGTGGTGATCGCGGTTGTTGGAACTGTCGTCGCAATAGTTGTCGGAGTGGGCGTGGGGGTTGCAATTTGAATTGCAAACTTTTGGATACGATTGTTTCCCCAGACCTGACCGTTAGTATCAGTAACGTAAACATTACCGGACGAATCAACCGCAACCCCGTAGGGAGTTTGGAACTGCCCGTCACCGGTTCCTGCTGATCCCCACTTCGATAAAAATGTCCCGGTTGAACTGAACTTCTGGACCCCATTCCCGTCAGCGACGTAGACATTCCCCGACGAATCAACAGCAATCCCCGATCCCCCTAATCCCAATTTTGTTAAAAAAGTTCCAGTTGAACTGAACTTCTGGATCCAATCGTGGTTCGTGTCAAGGATGTAGACATTGCCGGATGAATCTACTGCGACACCGGAGGGATTTTGGAACTGGTCGTCCCCATATCCCGGTGTCCCCCATTTCGCTAAAAATAACCCGGTCGAACTAAACTTCTGGATACGCTGGTTGTTCCTATCAGCAACGTAGACATTGCCGGATGAATCTACTGCGACACCCCACTGCCAAGTGAATTGCCCGTCTCCGGATCCTTCCGATCCCCACTTTGTTAAAAATGTCCCGGTTGAACTGAATTTCTGGATCCGATTGTTTAGTGAGTCAGAGACGTAGACATTGCCTGACGAATCAACCGCGACACCCGTGGGAGTATTGAACTGCCCATTCCCGGATCCATAAGTTCCCCACTTCGCTAAAAATGTCCCATCAGAACTGAACTTCTGGATGCGATGGTTAGCAGAGTCCGCAACATACACATTGCCCGACGAATCAACGGCAACACTATAGGGCGCAAAGAACTGCCCGTCACCCGAACCATAAGTTCCCCATTTTGTCACTAATGCGTACGTCTCTGCTGCCTGAACACCCTGCATTAGCACGAGAAACAGGAGAAGGCACAGAACAATCTTCATTGAACTCTTCATAATCGATTTACCCCGAATGAAATTATTTGACACGGTAACACCTCAGATATACCTTTGTTCGAAAATTAGTTCGTGATACGATATTAGTATGGATCAAAAAGAGACCCGTCTTTGCGTTCCGTTGGCAGATCTTCGCAATTATATAGGATAAAATATGGTTGACAAGGAATAGGGAGGCGTAAAAAAACAGACGCAATCAAAATTTTATTAAAAAAATTAGTTGTACGTTCGGAACGGCACGTAAGCATCGTAGATCTTTACTTTATCTCCTTGGGGTGTTGTCGCCCAGATCTCTGCCCGGTCACGGTATCCTGGTGCGGTGGTGCTGGGTAATGATACTGATTTTCCTTTATAGAGCGGCGTTACGATGACACCGGTTTCCACTATGCCATCGGACCGTGTGACTTTTACATCAAGCTGTGAGATTATGCTGAGCCCGTTACCACCCATAACGGTGGTTATAATCTGCGGATTGACGGCCTCACCGTTGCCCACTACCTGAACATCAAGACTCCACATATCCGGCAGAGTCTGGGTAGACCCGGGTGTCAACGCGGGTGTCAACGTTGCGAGTGTAGTAGTTACAGGAGTTGGATTGGGGGTTTGTGTTGGAGTTGGGGTAACAAGCACCGTCACGTAAACAATCTGTGGGGCTTCATCAATTGAAAATGCAGCCATTTTGGTATTCGATTGCCCGCTGGGATTTGTAACCATGACATTGTAGCTGCCCAAGTCGCTGGCGAGATTAAACGTACATCCAATTGAAGTCACAGAAGATACAGATACGCCCGTTGCCGCAATGGACGGGTACCCAGCCCTCGTTAACTTTGCCGTTGCACCACTCTCGAAATTCGTGCCGGTGATTCTTACGCCAACAACTGCATCCTTGGCACCGCTCGCGGGAGATATACCGGTTACTGTGGGAGCACTGCCGGATAGGGTTGCGATAACCGTCGGAGGGATTGTGGGTGTGACAATTGGTATTGTCTGTGTAGTGGGTTCGGGAGTTGGTTTTGGCGTCACACTCGTAATGGTTGTTGGTGTAGGAGTACTTGTCCGGGTTGGAGATGTCACCGGTATCTGGGTAGGTGTAACAGCGGCATTATCATATTTCCAGCCAAAAATCCCTTTGAAATAATTAAGCATCTGGCTCAATAAATCGCTTTGTTCCGCCATTTTTTTGTTTTGTTCGGCGATGAGTTTATTCTGTTCGTCAATTTTCTTGTTTTGTTCTTCGAGTAATTTCTCCACAGAACTTGTGGGAGAACTGGTTATTGAGGGAGAGGGTGTTATAGTCGGAATCGTAACGAGATTTGCCGGGCGGATGCCCGCAATGACGGCGAAACGCGAGGTGACGGCGATGTTGTCGCCACTGCCTGATACCTTTACGATGTACTCATCAGGGTTGAAAGTTGAGGCATCGACATCGAATGAGAATATATTAGTCCCTCCAATCCCCTTGAGGACGTTGCTCGTGCCCGTCACCAATCCGCTCAACCCGCTGGTCTGAGTCTGCTTTGATGATGTGACTCGAATCTGAAGCGGGTTGTCAACCGGAATGTTGGTTGACCCGGTTATGGTGAACTTCTCACCGGAATATTTGTCCTCGATTGAATTGATGGTGATGAAGAGTTTTTTAGCCGGCTGGGGGGTGACTGTCGCAACGTTTTTTGGAATTGGAGTGGGTGTAACGATTGGAATTGATGAGAGACTCACATGAGCAAGTTTCTGGGGAAACACTGTTTCTACAAGGATCCTTTTATAAGTTACTAAGTCTGAATCGTGCCTGTAGCCCCACGTGCCATTGGGATATTGAAATATTTCTGCCAGTCCATATATGGGAGGACTGGTATCATAGCTCATAATGAGCCAAGCCTGATCGGGATTGTATGAGGTTCCGATAATATCACCAGCGACATAAGCTGGGGCGATTGGCGTTGGTGTGACTGTTATTGGAACCGTTGTGGGTATCGTTGTTTGAATTGTAGCAGTCGAGGTTGTCGGTGCGGTTGTTGCTGATGTAGTCGAAACGGTTGTTGCTGATGTAGTTGATACGGTTGTTTGAATTGTTGTAGCCGATGTTGTCGGAACTGTCGTCGCAATTGTTGTCGGAGTTGGCGTGGGGGTTATGATCTGAGGTGCAAACTTCTGGATCCGATGGTTGGACGTGTCTGCGACATAGACATTGCCCGACGAATCAACTGTGATACCGTAGGGATAGTAGAACTGCCCGTCTCCGGTCCCATAGGCCCCTCCCCATTTTATTAAAAACGTTCCGGTTGAACTGAACTTCTGGATCCGATTGTTTCCCGAGTCAGCAACGTAGACATTGCCTGACGAATCAACTGCAACACCCCCGGGATATTCGAACTGCCCGTCTCCGGTCCCATATATCCCTCCCCATTTTATTAAAAACGTTCCGGTTGAACTGAACTTCTGGATCCGATTATTGCGCAAGTCAGCAACGTAGACATTGCCTGACGAATCTACTGCGACACCAGTGGGTTGCCAGAACTGGTCATCCCCTGATCCCTGTGTTCCCCATTTTGCTAAAAAGGACCCGCTCGAACTGAACTTCTGGATCCGATTGTTAATCTGGTCCGCGACGTAGACATTCCCCGACGAATCTACTGCGACACCAGTGGGATTGTCTAACTGGCCGTCACCGGTTCCAACGGTTCCCCATTTTGCTAAAAAGGACCCGCTCGAACTGAACTTCTGGATCCGATTGTTGTTTGTATCCGCGACGTAGACATTCCCCGACGAATCTACTGCGACACCAGAGGGATTACTGAACTGCCCATCTGTTGATCCCAGTGTCCCCCATTTCGTTAAAAATGACCCGGTTGAACTGAACTTCTGGATCCGATGGTTGCCCGCGTCCGCGACGTAGACACTGCCCGACGAATCAACCGCGACACCGTAGGGCTCGTTGAACTGCCCGTCACCTCCAGATCCCTGCGTTCCCCATTTTGTCACGAACGTGTACGTCTCTGCTGCCTGTACTCCTTGTAAAAGCACGAGAAACAGGAGAAGGCACAGTATAATCTTCATTGAACTCTTCATGATCGATTTACCCCAAATGAAATTATTTGACACGGTAGCACCTCAGCTATACCTTTATTCGAAAATTAGTTCGTGATGCGAAATACGTATGCATCAAAAGAACTCCGCCATTGCAATCTCTAAAACAGGTTAGCATCATGGCCCGTTTAAGCGACGGAGTTTTCGGGCTGTCGCCAGCCGGTCCACAGAGTAGTAGCGAGGATGAGTGAACCTGACCGGGCGTCTGCGTCCTGTAATGTGAGCTCTGGTTACGGGTAGTTACAACCGAATGCCAAACCATTTTCAGACCTCATTCATCTTTTTAACGATGTCCTTCAAACACGAATCCATTTCCATCTCTAATTCTCCCTTTTTCTTTTGGATTCTTTGAAGTTCGAGATAGCCCTCTTTTATATCAATTCGGTCCGCCTGTGGAGAGACATACCGCTGGATTGTGAGAATAAAATTTGATTTTTCAACCTCACCCGTACTTACAACACGGGAAAAGCGGGTAAGTACGATCTCTTTCTGACCCGGCAATCCGAGAGTAAAATTCCGGTGTTTTTCGACGATTTCAACAACTCGCTCATAACTGATTTCTTTTTCATTAACATATTGCAAAAAATCAGCAAGATCGATAAAGAGGATCTTGTTTTTTGTAGCGGGTAATTTTTCGGCCCTTATCGTAATCAGATAAAGTTCTATTCCGGCACCATATGAGAATGACGAGGGCAGACGAACTACCGACTCAATCTTATCATTTTTCACATAATCAACCCGGTCTTGTGCATCTTCCCGGACCGCTAACATGCGTTGAGGAACAATAAGTGCAAGCATCCCATCTGGAGTGAGTAATTTGATCAGATCATTAATTGACTCATTCTCCTTTTTTGAAGGTTTTCGGGCGAGAAATGGGAAATAATTCCCAATGATTCTATCGCAGGG
>JAUSBW010000071.1 GCA_030651815.1 Methanoregula sp. | reverse complement strand
CGCTACTATACCGAGATGTCCTACAGTTACATTTGTGCCTTCTATCAGCGACATAAGCCCAATAACAATTTAGTCGTACTAAGTTATATAGGTATGTACTATATAATTAAAAAATAGTTGAATTTTACTGCCGAAGGTCGGATATTTGGTGAAGGTGGAAAGAAAAAATTATTTGATAGGATAATTATCCGTCTAGTTGGAGAAACCTTTGGAAAACATGATTTTTCTAATATGGGCAATACGCATCATTTTTTTGTTGTAATGGATGCGGATGGAGTACAAACAACTGTTCTCTGTAGTGATTATTGCCAGACAATACGGCATAATATCAGATCCCGAGGAACTTCCAGATTTTCATGCAAAAGACCTGATAATACAGATAGTTATGATTTTTACAATAAAAAAGATACAAGATATCGATGTATTGTAGATACATCTCATGTTCCTACAAGTCTAGAGAAAGAATTAGTGAGAAAAGGCATCGAGAAAATACAAAAAAATCGTACGAAGATTGCGGCAGATTTGCGTATTATGGATCCTCATCTTGCGTTAAAAAAACTTGCAGAAATATTGGGATTATCTGTAGACCAATTAATTCTTCATAGCGTCCAAGAAAATTGGTTCACCCAGGAAAATTGGTACAAAGAAATATGCATTAAATTAGAATCGTATTTTTCCGAGATACAAGGGTCAGACCCACTGTAAGGCTTTTCGACATTTTATTTGGGGACGTCCAGATTGAGTTGACCGTGTCGAAGATAAATCATAGTCATGAAGTTATCATTACGATAACCTCTTGCATTCACTTTCAAAGATTGAATGAGACCATTCAACCCTTCTAAAAGTCCGTTCATAACTTTATGGGTGAAATAATTAAGAATCCCATTCCAGTGAGATTTTTCGTAATTTTGGAATTGAACAGCCGCGGGAGCATTCATTCAGGTGCTCTCAGGGTGCTTGTTCACCATCAGCACATACCTGCCTATCAGCACATAAGAGATCCCATCCGTTCATTTTGCATCCAAAAAACCAGATCGCAGAACCTATCGTATATGGCGGCTAACCGTTTTGGTGATGAGTGCAGGTCAATGCCCGGTCATCCTCGTCCACGGATGGAACAGCCATCCGGGGATCTGGAACCGGCTCGTACCCCGGTTATCTGATGCTTCTGTCACCGTATGGAAATTCGACCATTCGAGTATGGGCAACACGGATATTGCAGAGCGTGCGACTGCCCTGAAAGCCTACATCCGCGATATGCGGGACGAGAGCGGGTAAACGGGTCCGGTTGATATTGTCTGCCATTCGGTTGGCACCTGCATCACCCGGTATCTCCTTGAAGTAATGGATGGTACAGAACGAAAAGAGAAAGTCCGGCAGCTCATTGGTCTTGGCCCGCCCAACAATGGTTCAGTACTTGCCGAACTGTTCCACGACCCGTTGAAAGGAAAAGATATCATCAACCGGCTCACGGGTGTATTTGTCCCGCAGGGATTTGATCCTTCAATGGATTTGATCGTACAGGATGTCCGTCCTGCAAGTCCCGCCATGCAAAAACTCCGTCTGGCAGGAACCAGAAATGACATCACCTACCGTATCATCGTGACGGCAAATCCCGAAGGCATGCCTGATTTCTTCCCCTTGTTTGAGGGAAAAACGTGGGATCTCAATAATGACGGTGGCTGGCAGGAAACCTGGGAGGGTGATGGGATTGTACCGCACCGGGAATCCCTGCTGTTAGGAATTTCTCTTGATATACTGCCAGCAGGCCGGAATGGTGCAGGCCCGTTACCCCCTCCTGACCAGTACTGCCACATCAATCTGCCAAAGAACCCTGTCATCATTGATCGGATCATGCACTACCTGACAATGCCACTACCCTGATGCGGAAATTGATCAATATCACCAACCATTAAAAGGAAACGGGTATACACTGTTTACGAAATAAAAGGGGGTCCCACGTCATGGATTTTTTATATTTTGATCAGGTATACAAACGGCCCCTTCTGATCCCGGTGCTCATCGGGACGAGTGCAGCAGTGACACTTCTTCTCAATATATATGGGCTTATTCACGGCATCACCAACGTACTTCCCCATCTCCTGTATATCCCAATCATTCTTACGGCTTATTACTATCCAAAACGGGGTGTCCCATTCACGCTCCTGCTCTCGGCTCTCTATTGCGGGGCAGTCTTTGCTCTGTATCCTGCCAATATGGATGTGCTGACTGCCGCTCTTGCTCGTGTTGTTGTCTACATTGTAATCGCTGCTGTTATCACCTACATCAGTGGCAGGATGCACCATGACACCCTGATGTGCCGGCGACTTGTCTCTATCGTAGCCTCGTCACGCGATGCAATTGTAGCAGAAACCTTTGATGGCATCATCACCGACTGGAATACCAGTGCAGAGAAGCTCTACGGGTACACTGCAGAAGAAATTAAAGGAAAATCCGTTGCCATTCTTCTGCCACCTGATAAACTGGATGATGCCAGAAATCTCTTAAAAAAGATCCAAAACGGCATACCGGTTAATCGATATGAAACCGAGCGGCTGACAAAAACCGGCAAAAGGATCCAGGTATCCCTGTCGCTCTCACCGATAAAAAACATAAAAGGAGAACTTGTCGGGGCCTCGGTAAGTGCATATGACATTTCCGATAAAAAGCAGTTGCAGGATGAGATCCTGCAGGCAAAGATCAAATGGGAACGCACCTTTGAAGCAGTTCCCGACATGATTGCGATAATCGGGCGGGATTTTCATATTGCCCGGGTGAATAAGGCAATGGCTGAGCGGCTGGGAATGCGCCCGGAAGATGCCGTGGGCAAAGCGTGTTACGAGCTGGTCCACCACAGCACAAACCCTCCTGGTTTCTGTCCGCACAGACGATTGCTTGGCGATGGTTGCGAACATGCAGAGGAAATTCATGAAGATACCCTGAATGCAGATTTTCTGGTGACCGCCTCACCTCTTCGTGATGAAAAGGGCAATGTCACGGGCAGCGTCCATGTGATGAGAGATATCACCGAACGCAAACAAGCGGCAGATGCGCTGCGCATTGCAAACAATAAACTGACCATGCTCTCCTCCATCACCCGGCACGATATCTTAAACAAACTCACCGGGCTGATAATGTATCTCGAACTCTCGAAAGAGAGCGTGAAAGACCCGGTCTTCCTTGATTATATCACAAAGGAGATAGATGCCGCAGGAGCGATTGAGCGGCAGATCGAATTCACGCGATTTTACGAGAGTATCGGGGTGAATGCTCCGCAATGGCAGGATGTAGCCGAGCGGATACGTTCCGCTGCATCGCAACTATCTCTGGAGGAGATCACATTCGATATCCTTTTGCCTCCTGTCCAGATATATGCCGATGCGCTCATCGAAAAAGTGTTCTATAACCTGATTGGAAATTCACTTCGCCATGGGGGCCGGGTTACCCGTATGTCGTTCTCCTTTGAAGAGACCAAAAACGGTGCAGTGATCACGTACCGGGATGATGGCGCAGGCATCTCCCTTGCAGATAAGGAGAAATTGTTCCGGCGCGGTTTTGGTAAACACACCGGTCTTGGTCTTTTCCTGTCACGGGAAATTCTCTCCATCACCGGAATCACAATAACCGAAAACGGTGAACCGCAAAAAGGCGTTTGTTTTGAGATCCGGGTGCCAAGAGGCAGTTACCGCTTGATCTCAGCCCAACCCGTGTAATGCTCCAAAAAACCGCAGTGAATAAAAGGGGACAATCCGAAAAAAGTGTGTGAGATGATGGATTATGGCTGGCATTACAACCGATCAGAAAAACGTAACAATTCTCCTCGCCATGCAAAAGAGCGAGATCACTGAGTACCAGATCTACAGAAAGATCGCTGAGACGACAACAGATGAGCATAGTCGTGCAGGTCATTCTTGGTTTATCTCCCCATGCAGCAGATGCGACGACTGGCGCGATCCCCCCGCAGATATTTGTTGCAGGGTTCCAGTTTGCCTTTGTCTTTGGAATCATTCTCAGTATCGTGACGCTGGCATTGTCTGTATCGATCGTAAAAAGGAAGGCTGCAATCCTTAAGGATAAAACATGAACTATCCCCTTATCCGGCCAATCGGCAGGTTTATCCTGCCAGTTTAATATGCCAAAAAGAGAAAAGGTAGTATCCGGACATACCGTTAGTGAAGTTCGCTTACGTTTCGTGCGAGTGCATAACCATCAATGTTCAGATGTTTCCCGAGAGATGAAGGTTTGCCCTTTCAGACGCGTTTCCCGTTAATAAAAAAATACTGCCTGATACCATGACATCCTCACTTTCCCGTTTCAAAGGTTTGAGCGTCCGGCAGAAGATCCTCATCATCTTTTTATCCCTCTCGCTTATCTCGCTGCTCATTACCGGTCTGGTAGCATTTGTCACCATCAGCGATATCGGGAATTATGCGGAACAGAGCAATTCGGCACTCGGGAAGGCAGCGGTAACTGACAGCACGATCGCTCTCCAGTCGGTTGCAGAGAGTAACCTGATGAAGATAGCAGCTGATGAGGCCGAGATCACCAACATCGTATTCGTTGACACTGCCATCGGGATAGAGATCCTTGCGGCACAGGCAGTCTCCCTGCAGAATAATCCCCCGTTCCTCCCGATAATCCCTTCGTTTCCCCGGGACACACCACCCCCCGATCCATTCAGCGGCACTGTGGCTATCTTTGCCCCGGGATCCACATCCACTCCCCAGTCTGATGAATATCGCACCCTCGCGGGGATGGACGATCTGCTCATGGCGGTGAACAACGCTGATGCGGAGCTGACTGGCGTCTACGTTGCAACCGATTCCGGCATCATGCGCATGTATCCCTGGGATGATCAAAACCCACCGGATTATGATCCCCGGGTCCGGGACTGGTTTATAAATGCAAAAACCTCCTCTGGTTACGTCTGGTCTGGACCGTATGTGGATGCATCCGGTAATGGCCTTATCGTTACCTGCTCGCGTGCTGTTCCCACAAAGTACGGTACATGGGTGATCGCTACTGATGTCACCACTGATACCATCAACCAGAATATTCTCGGTCTCACGCTCGATGGCAGCGGCTACGCAGTACTGGTAGACAGCAGAGGAAACGTGATCAGCCGCCCGGGTCTATCTGCCGGGAACACGACATGGAACGAGGCTTTCACAACCGAGAATCTGTTTGACAATCCCAATCCCGGACTGGTCGAAACCGGCCGGAAAATGGTTGCCGGAAAGTCCGGAATCGACCATGTCCGGGTTGACAATGAGGAGATCTATATCGCGTATGCCCCGGTAAAATCCTTAAACTGGAGTTTTGCCCTCTCGATGCCGGCCTCACAGATCGTTGCACCTGTGAAAACAACTGAGAGCAAAATCATAGAATCTACCCGGATTTCGGGTGAACATATCGATGCCCAGACTACCCGGATCCTGCAAATATTTGTCGGGCTGTTTATCATCCTTCTCATCGTCGTCATCCTGCTCTCGTTCCTGCTTGCAAGGATCATCACCCAACCGGTGGAGTTGCTCAGGCAGGGCACCGTGGCGCTTGGCAAAGGAGATCTCGATTTCCATCTCACGATTGAGACCGGAGATGAATTCGAAGTGCTTGCCCACTCGTTCAACACAATGGCAGCAGACTTAAAAAAGAATATTGAGGATCTCCGTCGCACCACCGCAGAGAAGGAACGCTATGCTAAAGAGATGGAGATTGCAAAGGAGATACAGGATAACTTCCTGCCTGAGTTTACCCCCGCAATTCCCGGCATCGAACTTGCAGCCACCACGCTTCCTGCCATGGAGATCGGTGGCGATCTGTATGACTTCATAGCTGTGCAAAAAGAACGGTGGGGGCTTGCCATAGCAGATGTTTCGGGTAAGGGTGTCAGTGCTGCCCTGTTCATGGCTCTCTGCAGCACCATAATCCGTGTGAGCGGTGGTGCTGAAGCAGACCCGTCTGTTGTTCTGGAACATGCGAACCAGCTGATATACGCAGATGGGCGATCGAGCATGTTTATTACCATCTTCTACTGTGTGCTCGATCCAGTAAATCGGAAATTTACGTACGTAAATGCCGGGCATAATCCCCCAATGCTTGTACGGGGCGATCCTCCAAAAGTCCGGACTCTTGAGGAAGGCCGGTGCATTGCTCTTGGAGTAGTTCCTGAAGTAAAAATCACCTGTGCTGAGCTGGTGCTGGAACCCGACGATCTCATTGTCATGTACACCGATGGTGTGACCGAGGCGTTCAATCCGCAGGATGAAGAATTTGGTGAAGAGCGACTGATGGACTATCTGCAAAAGCACCGGAATGATCCGGTTCAGGAAATTATTGACGGGCTCATTGACGAGGTAAGGAGGTTCTGTGGCAACAGGCCACAGTCAGATGATATCACGCTGGTAATCGTAAGGGTGATATAGGCAGCGTATCAGTACGTTGATATCCAGTATCAACCCCCCGTGATCATGTGGGGTTCGTCCGGTGGAAACCCTCTTCATCATCTCTCCCCCTCTCATTGCGAATTAAATCCTGCGGTCTTTTTAGCCAGAATAACTCAGCACCAGAGTATAATCCATGTCGCATGTAGTATCTGTAAATGACGGGGATGGACCGGGTTCCTATGCCAAAAAACAGCGGACTGTCCTGATCAGCCTGATTATTGATTTCGTACTTTGGATCCCGGACATTATAGCCGCTATCCTGTCCGGTTCGATTGTCCTGTTTGCTGATGCGGTGAAATGCGGCAACGAGATCATTGCAACGTTCCTGGCCTATCTCACGATACGCAGGATGGCAAAAGGAGGCGCCGGGGCGTACGATTACGGTATGGGCAAGATGGAGACGATAACCTCTGTCATCACGGGCGGAGTGATGTTAATCTCGCTGATGATAGTCTTTGTACTCCCAATTCGGTGATAATTTTTCCAAATCATAGAATATCAGTCAACTTGAAATAAATGCTCTCTTTTAGACCCAGTAAAGACAACACCTTACGTTGTTTATCTGTAAGTTTTGTCAACAACACACGTGTTTTTCCATCGATCATGGCGATAGTTAGAGTAATGTCATTAAAAATTTCAAGAAGTCTTTCAGCACGGGGTCGCTCTGTAGTATGTTTGGGATAGTACGCATAAATCCCCGTAAATTTTTCTTGTTTCTTTTTCAGGGAGTCGTGAACTTTTGTTTCAATACAAATGAGACATCGCAACGCGATGGACAATACCTTTACCAAACCATCAATATGATCATCTCTATTGAGATCCATCGGATACAATGAGAGTGGCTTCCCTTTCAGTCGATGAAAAGCATCCTCAATCACATACTGATTCCGATATGCAAGCACAACCTGTTCAAGTGGGAATTCTTCTAGAGGTCTGTTCGTAACGTATACCCTCCATCCGTGCAACATGCAGGTCTCATCATATACTTCATGATTGAGTGCTGCATGACACTTGATTGTCTGTTTGATTTCCGTTCTTGCGGGATTATCCCGATATTCTCGTTTGTCTTTTACCTCCTCCTGCACATCGTAGGTAACGATCAGCAGGTCAGTTAAATGTCCGTTTTCCAAGATCTCTGCAACTTTTGCCTTACAGTCATCGAGCGTTTTCGGGTTTTTTTTACCTCGTCCTCTGTCTGTTAAGTGATAAATCTCGTTTGTCGCTTTCTGAATCTTGGTATCAAGTGACTCTCTTTGCGAGGTTGCAAAAGAAACAGAATTGATGATTACTCTCCGTTCTGTCCATGTCAGTTCTTTTCCATCACACGGACCAGTAACCACATCAGATACTTCAAAGCCATGTGCGATAATTTTCTCGTCTCCATTCGCATATTTTCGGCTGACTGGAATCAGATTTATTTCAGAATTTTGGACGTTTCGTACATTTTCTGCCAATCGTGAAGCGGGGTATAATGTTTCAGAAAGAGGGCAGAGATAATAATCGCCGTAACCAGATATCTCTGCACGCGTTGCTGTTGCACACATTTTCTTGTCGCCAATATATAGAAGACCAAGAATTTTTAACGATTCACGTACCTTTCGAATTAAGGGGAGGTATTGGGGGTCGTCAGCCCGATTTCCGCCAATAGTCGATATATGGAGGGGCAGACCAAATGGATCGAGTGTGGCTAATGGTATTTTAATTGCTGGAAGATTCCGTCGTTCTTTTGGTTTTCCAAATTGAACGAGACCATTATCATCAACTATGGCGTGCGAACTTACTGTCGTGCAGTCAATACGGACAGTCGTTGGTTTAATGTCATAGACCCGGATAATTTCTTGATTCAGACCTTGTTCTATTGCATTCCAAACTACGCCATCGTGAAATTTTTCCAGAATGATCGCAAGTCGATCATCGGTAAAATCATAAATTCGGACAGGTTTCCCAAATATCGAGCTCAACGTGTTCAGATGGGTCTCTGCCCAGTTCTGTACGTAGATGAGCCGGTGATTGGTTGTGCTGATTATGTGAGCAATCCAGATCGCTGTTGTTTCACCGATCGATAGCCCCGACCAGTTTCCATGTTTTTTACAATTCTCGTCGACAATTTGAGGTAGTTTCATTCCCAGCAAGGTGGATATGATGACAGGGATGTCATCAACTCGTTCACTGATGGTACAGTTCTCCATTATGAATGAATATTATACATTCTTAGTTATAAAACTAAGTATTCAGGCTTAGTTAATGCATTGTTGTATTTGCGAATTAAATGACCGAATTGGGAGTTTGTAGTTGCCCTGTACCGTATTGCTGTCCCGGGAGAGCTTGTCCATGAGGGGGTATTGCTGGGTATCATTCTCATGGTAATCGGAGTGAGCATGAACTCATATCTCTGGCTGAAGAATTACCGGTTCAACAAGAAAGATCCATCACCTATCATGGATTCACAGTGGAAGTTGTTCCGCACAAAGGCGTTCTCTGATTTCACAGTTCTTGTTTCCCTGATTGCTACTCTGGAACTCTCCGCCTTCAGCTGGTCACTGTATATCGATCCGCTTGCATCCTTTGTGATCGCAGGTTTCCTCCTGTTCTCGGGATACCGGGTGATCACCACATCCCTGCCTGACCTGCTCGACAAGACACTTGATGAAGAACTCCAGATGGTGATTGTCCGGCACCTTGCAATTTTCTTTCATGAATATACCGCTCTGCACGGCGTACGTTCACGTCGTTCCGGGAGCAACGTGTATCCTGAACTCGGCAGAGTTAGGGGTATCATAATCGAGCATTAAACCTCTTTTGGCAAACGAACGCACCAGCAAAGCGGAAACTATAAATACTATAATCCCTAATATTAAGGTATATGGAAGCATGGGTATCAGATTGGTTGA
>JAUSBW010000024.1 GCA_030651815.1 Methanoregula sp. | reverse complement strand
GTGAACGATTGGTCAATGAGTATATTGCGTTAATCGAAGAGGAAAAAAATTTAACGGAGGAAGTTAATGACTTTAGCTGAACAGATTTCCGACCGATCTGACATTTGTCGTCATTTTATTTGGATAAAATGGAATGCTCTTTATGTATAACGTTCAACCTCTCTGTAGTGATCAGTATGCCATTCTGTCCTGAATGTGGAAAACCCGTAGCCCCGAATGCAAAATTCTGCCGGAACTGTGGGGCGTCCCAGTTGGATGATGCCCCGTCCGCTGCAGTGCTCACACCCGGGGTTATACCCGTAGCTGCACCAGTCCCTTCACCACCCCCAGCCAATGCCCCTGTAATCCCCGATCAGCCCCAAAACCCCCCTCTTCCGCCTCAGGGTAAGGTTCGGCCGGTTGCACCGTTGCTCTGCAGTTCGTGCGGCACTCCTCTCTCCCCTTCAGAGAAGTTCTGTGGGATCTGTGGGGCACGCGCCGGGCAGGCAGTTCCGCCTGCTCCCTCGCCCTCAACCCCGGTATATATCACCCCTGCTCCCATAGCCCCGGCAATGGGGCAAACCCCGGCAGTCCGGACCTGCACTGCCTGTGGCAACGCGATCAAGCCCGGTGACAAGTACTGCAGCAAGTGCCTTGTTATTGTTCGGGACACCCAGCCACCGGCAGTAACCATCGCACCGATAGCAGCCCCTGTATCAGCTCCCGTATCCTCTCCGGCCCTATCACCTGCACCGATTTTAGGACAATCTTCCGGAGTCAGGACCTGTAGGGCTTGCGGGAACGCAATCAAACCCGGGGATAAGTACTGCAGCAAATGCCTCGCTATTGTGCGGGATAATCCGCCGCAGGCAGTCGCACCAACCCCGGTTCCCGTGCAACCTCCTGCAGCAGCTTCTGGTTCCTATGTATGTACATCGTGCGGCAGTTCTGTCACGGGTACAGAAAAATTCTGCGGTATCTGCGGTTCACCCGTAGTGGCTGCCCGTGTTCCTGCACCCGCACAACAACAACCCGTTCAGAAAACCTGCAGTGCCTGCGGAGCTCCTGTCAGCGACACCACAAAATTCTGCGGGGGGTGTGGAGCACCTGTTGGCGCTTCCTTTCGCCCCCTCGACGTAGAATAACCCGCCACTGGTTTTGCCCCTTAAATACCATAGGGTGGAGAGCAGGTTATAGGTGTTATTGGCAATGCCCGTAAGATGAAGATGCCGGGTGCTGCATGGGATACCTATGCGCTGGTGGTCACTAATCGCCGAATGATCCTCGCCCAGCTCACCGCTGACATGCTCAATGCCGCTTACAAGGAAGCAGCGGAAAGGGCAAAGGCGGAAGGTTAAGGATTTTTAGAATCGTGCAGGCTAATCCCCACCAATTCATTGGTGGGATACAGCCGTAATACCTACCAACAGATATATAATGTTTGAATATTCATCCTTTGATTACAGTTAGACAAAAGAACAAAGCGGAAGATGCTGGTTCTCATGATTTTCATGTTTCTTCACCTGAAATATGTAATTGTGTAATATTAATACTGGATTGGGGCTACAATCCGTTGGTGAAACTCCATAGATGCCCGTCAATTTATTGGCGGGAGTGGTCAC
>JAUSBW010000017.1 GCA_030651815.1 Methanoregula sp. | reverse complement strand
ATTTGGATGAACAGATTTTTTATCGTGAATGATTAAAAAAAGGTCACGATTTGCTGAACCTAAAATTGCCATTTGAGGGACACGATATGCTGAGCCGGAATCATCCAAATGAAAAGGGACACGATATGCTGAACCTTTCCACTTACTGATAGGTAATCTCCGGATGCCGAATATATCTTTTGGTCAGGGACCCGGATTTTAAAAAAAAGTGAAGAATCGTGAAGTTTGTGGTTCTGCAATCTATGCCATAACCGCATACGCGATAAGTGAGAGCAGGAATGCGAGGAGCAGCATGGCAAGCGACAGCGGAGCCACAAATACGAGCATCGCATTGACGGTACTCGCCAGTTGTGAGATCCGGTTGGAACCAAAGACCACCACATGCTCACAGTGAGCGGTGCTCGCAGCAACCTCTGCGGGTGAGAGATCTTTGACTGCGTTCCTGACACTCTGCATCACAGATGGCAGGAATTCCAAAGCGGGTACGTGCATGCCGACCGGGTTCTTTCCGGTGATCGTGTTGACCACATGCGTATCCGTAGTCATCACTTCCGCATGATCGACTAGGGTAAGGATCTGCGCAAGCAGCACCTCCCGCACACCCTGGGCCATATTGTTCCCGTCAATGAGTACGTAGGCCGTTCGCTGTCCGTCGACTTCCGTGACAAGCACCTGTATTCCCAGGTCGCCAAATCCCTGCTCGCGGAGGTAGGGCACAGTCAGGTGGTTGACACCGATCCGCAGCGGGTGCAGGGGTGAGATCTTGCAGGCTTCCATTGCATCCATGGCCGCACGCTGGTATTCGGTCGCGGTCAGGGTTGCAAGAAGGACCGGAGATGAGAGATCGGTCATGCAGTTGTGGGCGTCGACAAGAGCAACATGGGGGAACAGGCGGTGTCCTTCTGCCATGATCGTAGACCCGATGGAAAAATCCAGGTCTTCGGTTCTCTGGGGGGAACGGGTCGTGATGAGGAGCACCGAATCGTTGAACCGCTGGTAGAGTACCTGGACCGAGCCAACGGTCAGGCGCCCGGATCGCCCGGCTGCCCCGGCATACAACAGATTGCTGCGGGATTTTCTTATGGCATCGATCACCTTGTTGATCTCGGATTCCGAAACCAGGTTGAAATCGTGCGTGGCGCACCCGTGGGCAACGAGTGTCTCTTCGGGAAAATTGTCGTGCAGCACCTTGGGCAGGTTTCCCCCGCCAATTTCGCCCATCGGACCCGGGTGGAGGTTTGGTACCGTAAAGAGGACCGGTTCTCCCCTCTCGCGCCGGAAGAAGAAGTTGACCTGCGGGACAAAGATCTCTTCGCCGATCTCTCTGAAGAACTCCTCCATGTTCTTTGAGCCATCAGTCATGTGAGCGATGAAGGCATTGATGAAGGCGAGACCCCGGATGCCGAATGCACGATGGAGCGGGCGCTCGATCAGCCAGATCAGGATCACAAAGCCAAGGCCAAAGACCAGGTGAAGCACCAGTGCAAAGATGGCAAACGATGGCGAGAAGAGGAGCATGCCGACAATGATCCCTACAACGCTCTGGGTAAGAGCGGGAATGATCATCCGTGAAACCCGGTAATCAGCGATCGCAACGAGTACGAACAGGCGGAGGCCAAAGATAAAACCCAGCGAGATCGCGTAAAATAACGGAATGAGTGTGACCGAGGATAACAGTGCGGCAAGCGTGATGATCACGCCAAATACCGTGCACGCGAGTGCAAGGAGCCCGGACCGGTTCCAGGTCATGGTCTTGCCGCTGTACTCGATGATGGGCTTGGTCAGGAGCAGGGCCGCAATTGCCGGTATGCTGAATGCGATGGTGCCGGAGAACAGGAATTTTTCCGGCAGGAAGAAGAGGTTACTGCTCAGCACGGTCGGAATCGTATAAGCGATATTGCCGGAGAACGGAAGAGTCAGCCAGGCGCGGGCACAGGCACCATCGATGATAAGGCCAAGGACGACAATGAGAAGAAATGATCTGAGTGCAGATGGTGCCGTGAAGATATATTTCGTGAGTTGCCCGAGTTTCACATCGCTGTCCTGCGCCATCAGGCAAACCCTCCCAGGATAAGCTCGTGCCGGTCGGGCAGTGACCGGATCTCCTCTGTTGTGTAGGTGATGGGACGGGAGAAGAACGGTGCGTTGAGGGTGAGACTCTCGTATTCCCCTCCTTCCCCGGCAAGATTTATCCGTCTCGCAGCAGCGACACGCTTGAGTCGGCTGATGAGATCCTTATTGAAATGTGCACCGAGGAAGCTTGCGTCAAGTCCTTCTGCGGCAGTGACGATGATCATGGCATCCATCCGTGCTGCTACTTCATGTAACAGAAGTTCAGTGTCCATGTGCCAGAGGGGGGTGAAGAGCTCAAGTCCGAGGTTATCAGTGATAGTCTTTACCCGGACTGCCTGGTATTCCGATGCGACAGCGCCGGCAATCACACCTTCAATATCCAGTGAAGCAAGCCCGGCTTTGAGATCCGCGAGCTCTTCTTCCTTGCGCCCGGGGGTCTCAATCTCCACATACTCCATATCAGCAACCCGGGCAATGACCGGTACTGCGTCGAGATTCGCGGAATGGAACATGTACGAGTCGCGGTTCTTCGGGCGGGCGGTCACCATATACCGCACATCCTTTCCGCTGTCAATTGCCTTCTGGCATGACAGGATCGAGTCCTTTCCTCCGGAAGTGAGTGCAGCCCAGCTCATGATTATACTCCTGTCATTCCCGGTATATCAAGGGAGCCAAAATGCTGCTGGTACCGCACCTTCATCGCATTCCAGTCCGGCAGGTGCGTCTGGCAGCCCACATGTTCGACCACAAACGAGGCAGTGACCGTTCCGATCTTACAGCAGGTTACGGGAGGGTAACCGCGTACGTATGCCGAGAGGAACCCTGCACGATATGCGTCCCCGGCACCAGTTGGATCAGCAAGTTTTACCGGGACTACCGGCACGAAATGCTCAAAACCTTTTGTATAGAGCGTGCTCCCGTCGCCGCTCATGGTGAAGATTGCCGTGTCCACCTGCCCGATCAGCGCTTCACGGGTAATACCCAGCGTATCGCACATCTGCCTGACTTCATGCTGGTTGGCAAAGAGGACATTGATGTTGGCAATAATCGTTTCAAGCTGTTCCTTTGAATAATAAAAGACGTCCTGCCCGGGATCAAACGAGGCAAACTCGCTTCGCTCTGCAACCCGGCAGTTGAAATTGGGATCCGCAGTTGCCATGTGCACAAAGGGAAGTGAAGGTGCATCGGAATGTGCGAATGCCTTTGATGCGCCCCACTCAAAGAATGTCATCTGGTCACCGCATTGATCGGTGAACATGAATGCTGTTGGGGTGTGAGTACCCGGCACGACAAAAAACTGCTGCCCGATACCGAGTTTTTTCATCCAGCGTTCATAGTCGCTTCCGGCAAAATCGTCACCTGTGCAGGAGATCAGTGTGACCTGCTCGCCGAGCATTGCGATACCTGCTGCAATGTTTGCCGCTCCGCCGCCAAAATAGATCTGCCGGTCAGATATGTGTGTCGAGCAGTTCTTTTCCGGGAGATGAACTACCCGGGAAATATGGTCGATAGCCGTGTGCCCGACAATATGGATCATTGTTCCTGCACGTCCAACAGTTTCAAGGGGATGTCCCGCAGGGCTTTACCGATTGTCTGTTTGGCTATACGCCCGGCATGTTCCTTTGTCTCAGCCCGGAATACTTTCATCTCCAGTACAAGCCCGACAAGCGCGGTATCTGCTACCACGATTGCGCTTGAGAGTGTCTCTTCGCAGTAGGGGCAGGTTAAAAACCCCGCCTCGATTTCAACGTACTTTGCCTGGGGATTCAGGCGCTTCCCCGCCTCACTGATGGCAATCCCGATCGCATCGTCCAATGTTTTTACATCGCGAACAAGCCAGGCGGATTCTATTGTTACAACATAATCTGGCATTTTTTTCTCACCATTACCATGTATTCAGGTGTACGTGTTCTCCCTCTGCCATGCGCCCGGTAAGCTGTGCCGGGGGATGGCCTTTACCTATAGCAAGCAATGAAACAGGACGGATGTGCGGGGGGAGGGAGAGTACTTTTCGCACTTCCTCATCATCGAAAGCGCCGGTCCAGCAGGACTGGAGATGGCGTACATGCGCTGCAAGCATCATGTATGTGCAGGCAATCGTTGCGTCCTCAAGTCCGTACAGGACCCCACGATCACCATAGCGCGACATTGAACGGACATAGTTTGCGCATACAACAAAGATTGCAGGTGCCTTTTCTATATGTTCCTGCGAAAGCGCAGCCTCTGCAAGTGCAGCACGGGTATCTTCATCCGTAACTACGATCACATCCCACGCTTCAAGGTTTCCGGCGCTCGGCGCGGTACCCGCACACGTCAGGATATAATCTATCTCGTCCTGTGTCAGGGGGTCACTGGCGTACTCGCGCACCGATGAACGACTGGTTAAAAAACCTAAAAATTCAGAGGAGTCCATGTTCTGATAGTACCTGCCATGCTTCCTGTGCGGGTGTTGTGGATGCGCTGATCGCTACAGCAACTTTCTGCGATGCCTGCTCGGGCTGGTTGCTCTCAGTAAGCGAGATGGCCTCATTAAGAGCATTGATAGCTTTTGTAAATTCAGTCTGTCCGGTGCTCTTGAATGCAAACTGGAGCTCGGTTCGTATTGACACCATCATCATGAGGAGCATTCGCCGCCCGCCCGCCCGCTCCTGTTCTGAAAAGCCGGTAAGCGCGAGACAGAACCGGGATACCATAATCAGTTCGGATTTTGCCTTTTCCCCGAACTGGAAACTTCTGACTGCAGTTTTGAGATCCATACTCACCATAGTTGTTGTGGATAAAAGATAGTTATCCTTGACGGAATAATTCTTTAAAAAAAATGATTTTAAAAAACCAGAATGGGTGGATTATTATCCACCCGACACGGGCAGGATTATCCTTATTAGATTACCGTGCAGACTTTGCTTTTGCACCGAGCGCAGAGACTTTGGGTCTGCTCATGCGCCTGCGGATCATCGGGTTTGCCGTGGACTCGTTCAAACCGGAGCCGCCGGACCTGTCGCCCCTGCTGCCGCCGCGCCTGCCGCCGCCGCGCCTGCCGCCGCGTCCCTGCATTGCTTCTGCAGCAGCATCGATCTGCTTGACGTTTGCGCCTGCCTTGAACCGCTGGTTCGGGCCCGGGGTCTTTGCCAGTCCTTCCTTTTTGGGGACGAGCCTGATCTTACCTTTTACTCCTTTAATCTGTGCCCATATTGTTGTTCCTGTCTTGCCCATAATTAAACTCCTTATCTAATTCTGTCCCACCACTCATAAATGTTCGCGCCTGAAAACTGCACATGAATCCCGTACACCCTTCCCGTGCAAAAAAATGTGGGGTTTATCCACTCTTTCCCGTGAGTGCAGCATCAATCTCCCTGCGTAAGATCTCACTGACCAGCTTGCCATCCACCGAGCCCCGTACTTCCTCCATCACCAAACCCATGAGGGGGCCAAGTGCGGCTTTCCCCTTCTCTTTTACAAAGTCTGAGCGGGTGGCAATGATCTTTTTCACGATTGTTTCGAGGTCTGCGCGCGAGATGGCAGGGGCGAGTTGCGCGAGGGCGGCATCTACGGGACTTCCTGCGGCAATGCTGCGGAGGAGATCCGGAATTGCTTCCTTTGCCGCCCGTCCGCTTTCCACTGCATGCCAGATAGCAAGATAACCCTCATCCGATACCGCACGGATCTCAATTCCTTCGCGCCGGAGTTCGGTAGCTGTCGAGAGGATCGTAAACGCGGCCAGTTTCGGTTTGATCTTCTCATGTATGGCTCTCTCAAACAGCGGCAGTTTATCAGAAGATGCTAACTGGAGCGCATAATTCAGATCGATTGCATAATCCTTTGCATATCTTTTAGCTTTTTCTGTCAGCAGTTCTGGAACTACGATTGCGTTCCATCGCGTCTCTCCGACGATCACCGGCAGGATATCGGTCTCAGGATACATCCTTGCCGCTCCAGGCAGCGGGCGCATGTATGCGGTGCTGCCCTCCTCTAACATCTTGCGCGTCTCTTCCGGTACTGGTGTATCAGATAGTGCGTGACCCGCCCTGATGATCACCTGGTTGAGTGCACAGGCAGCCTGCTTCTCATTTGCCCCGGATACAATCACCACGCAGTCCTGCTCTTCTGCATGCATGTGGCTGCGCAGCCGGACCACTTCCTCTTCGGTCACCCCGTATGCGGGCAGTTCATCGGTGTGGAAGATACCCCCCACCCCGCATTTCTTTGCATAATCAGAGATCTCGCTGCCGAGACGGCGACCCGGCTGGAGTTCACGCCCGGCAAGGCCGGCAAATCCTTTGAGGGTGATCGCAGAGATCCGTTTTGCCTTTTTAAGAACGGCAGATTTCGTATCTTTAAACAGGCCGGTCACATCCTGTGATGCTGCGTGGGCTACTAATGCATTCCGCATGCGCAGTTCATTGCGTATGGCAAGAAGCGTCTGCTGTCTCTGTACCTCTCTCCTGACTACCTCGGCGATGAGATCAAGTTCCTGCACTCCTTTGATCTCGACTCGTGCCCCACCAGCAATCGAGATATTCACATCCTGCCGTATCGTGCCGATCCCGCGTTTGACCTTCCCGGTTGAGCGCAGCACCATGCCGATATACTCGGCAACCTTCTGCACTTCTTCCGGAGAGTGCATGCACGGTGATGTGGTGATCTCGATTAAGGGTATACCGAGCCGGTCGAGCGAGAAGAGATCGTCTTTTACCCGCTGTGCCGCTTCTTCTTCAAGGCATATCGTCTCAATCTCTCCACCATTCGGGAGTTCACCTTTGACCGCCACAAGTGCAGTGCGCTGGAACCCGCTCGTGTTCGAGCCGTCGATGACAAGTTTGCGCATAGTGTGAATCTGCGGGATTGGTGTCATGCCGAACATCTTTCCAATCGTTAAACAGACCGAGAGCGCTTCATCGTTTAACGGTACCGGAGGTTCCTCATCATTCTCGACAAGACAGGTGGTATCATAAGTATAATACTGGAACTTCCGGTCGCGTTTCATCTCCTCTTTTGCTGCCCGGTCGATCTCGCCCATCTCGCTCTCTGTGGCTCGCAGGTACCGGAAAAATTCCCCGCTGTGTTCGTCCACTTCGCGGAGAGTTGTCGGGCAGTGGCAGAACAGTTTTTCCTTTGTATCCAGCTGCTGGTGGATCTCTATTCCCGCAACCAGTCCCAGCGCCTTATAATCCATGAGCGCTCCTCCGGTTCAATTCACCTTTGAGATCAGCCTGCATCATCTCAGCAGCGTTCTTTTTGTCCTTAACGTTACCCAGCACCCACATCAGTTTCACAAGTGCTGCTTCCGGAAGCATGTCGCCCCCCTCAATAACTCCTGTGTTAAGCAGATCGCGGCCTGTATCATATACCCGATCACAGACACGCCCGTGCATACACTGTGAAGTCATGACAACAATCGTACCGGCTTCGATCAGTTTTTTGATGGCCGGGATGAGCAGTGTGCTCACATGTCCGAGACCGGTGCCCGCGAGCACGAGGCCTTTGTAGCCTTCATATGCCCTGAGGAGGTCCGGGGTCATGCCCGGATAGAACTGCAAGAGGGCACAGTGCGGTTCGAGGTTATCGTGAAGTGCGAGGGTATGAGTTCCCCGCTTAACTGCATCCGGTGTCAGGGTTACTGTACGGGATGGAAATGCAACGGAGCCGATGGGCGGTATACCCACGCTCTGGAATGCATTGCGGCGCGAAGTGTGCATCTTACGTACTCGTGTGCCGCGGTGTATTGCGCAGGTGTCGTCGCTGGTGGTTGCATGCATCACTACCGCAACTTCACCAAGATCGCTCGTTGCTGCTGCGGCTGCACAGACGGCATTCATCGCGTTATCGCTTGACGGGCGATCAGCAGAACGCTGCGAGCCGACAAAGACGATCGGCACCGGTGTATCGATCATGAAACTGAGCGCTGCAGCACTGTATGCCATTGTATCAGTACCGTGGGTGACAATAACTCCGGTGGCACCATCTCTGATCTCTGCGTGTACAGCCCGGGCAAGTTCCTGCCAGATGGCCGGTGTCATATTTTCTGACAGGATTGCGGCAAGGGGGAGGGTACGGTAATTGGCAATCTGCGCAAGTTCGGGGATAGCAACCAGTATGTCGCTTGCATCAAACTGGCTGGTGACCGAGCCAGTCCGGTAATCGATCCGGCTCGCAATAGTACCGCCGGTTGACACAATTGAAAGATCCGGTAGCCCGGGAGTGTTATTCACCACCCGCGATCGTGGCGTTGAAGGAACCGTCTGTTCGATGCAGGTGCAGGATGAGGGTGGCACACCTATATTGTAGCCCGAACTGAGCTTTACTACAGCCATGTCGTTACGGCTGGTGATGTAAATGCCCTTATGGGTCTTGCCCCCGTATTCACACGACACCAGATCGCCGGATTTCAGCCCGGCAGTTATGCTACCAGCCTCCGGGCTTCGGAAATGAGTTCATCCTTTGCCTTTGCCAGTTTTGCCAGCCGATCGTCAATAAGTGTGGAATCCTTATCGAGCTGCTTCCTGCGCTCATCAAGCGCAATTTTTGTTGCAAACGGAGCCGGGCCCCCGGGTGCCTTTCGCAGCGCGACAGAGTGGGTGACATCAAGTGCCTCATCGATCTTCTCCTGGGTGAGCCCTTTTGCTGCAAGGGAAATACCGGCACAGAGTTCCTGCGCTGCTTCATCCAGTGTCGCAAGCGACAGGTTGCCTTTCTGCACGGCTCTTCCTACAATATTGTGTGCTGTTCGGAACGGCAGTCCGTAGTTCCTCACCAGCGTGTCAGCGAGTTCGGTTGCAGTGGAAAATCCCTTGCCCGCTTCTTCCTTCATCCGCTCTGTATCAAAAGTCGCACTCGCGAGCATATCGATGAGCAGGCGCAGACACTCCTTTGCATCACGCATTCCGCGCCAGATATTGGGGGTAAGTTCCTGCAGATCGCGGTTGTAACTCATGGGAAGGCCCTTGACCGTAATCATGGCACCGGTGAACGCGCCAAACACCGAGCCGGTCCTGGCCCGCATGATTTCAGCTGTGTCCGGGTTCTTCTTCTGTGGCATAATTGAAGAGGTGGAGCAGAAAGCATCATCGAGCGAAACGAACTTTACAAAGGATGTGCTCCAGATGATCAGTTCCTCGCAGAGCCGGCTGGTGTTGGTCATCAGGATCGAGAGATCAGCAAGCACTTCGAGTGCAAAGTCACGGCCTGCCACAGCATCCATCGTGTTGGTCACAAGGCCGTCAAAGCCAAGCAGGCGTGCAGTCAGCTCCCGGTTGATGGGATAGCCCGTGGATGCAAATGCTGCTGCGCCGAGCGGGGATAAGTTCACCCGTATATATGCATCTTTAAGCCGGTCGAAATCCCGCGAGTACATCTGCTCGTAGGCAAGGAGGTGATGGGCGAGTGTGGTGGGCTGGGCATGCTGTAGGTGAGTGAAACCGGGCATTACCGTATCCGTATGCTTCTCTGAAAGGGCAACAAGTACTTCGCGCACTTTTAAGAGTGCTGCCATCTGCTTGAGGAGGTCGTCGCGCAGTTTGATGCGGATACAGGTTGCGACCTCATCATTGCGTGACCGCCCCATGTGCATGCGTCCGCCCACATCGACTCCTATGGTCCCGATCAGCAGCGTTTCAATCCCTGCATGCACATCTTCAAACCGGTCATCGAACACCTCTTCAGGTATCCCCTCATCGAACAGCTCCAGTAGTGCCGGAATCAGCTGCTTTGTAATATCGCGGTCTATGATCTTTTGTTTATCCAGCATCAGCACATGAGCGATATCTACGAGCACATCTGCATCGGCAATGCAACGGTCGGCACGCATAGAGGAGAGAAAGTGCATCATCTCTCCGGTCCTCTCTCCTGAAAGGCGCCCAAGCCTCACAACATCGGTTCGCATCTCTTCACCCACAAATAGTACTTTTCTTTTTAGCTGCGGACTGATTAAATCCACGCCTTTTTAGCAGCAAGTTCGATCGCCGCCTGCACTGATTCGCGCGGGATGATCGTAGCGACTGGCACACGGACCAGCTGTTCGATGACACTGGAAACTATGGGAGCGCAGACAATCGCGATCGCACCTTCCCGTTCTGCCCGGACTGCCGCAACAATTGCATCTTCCATAGTATGCACGGGATATTCACGCACCCGCATCCGGTGCCCGTCAATATCGGTCACCCGCTCTTCAACACTTTCAAGTACAGATCGGGCGGCGATCAGACCGATAAACGCTTCGTCGCCCACGTGATATAACTGGCGCAGGGCATGAACGATCGCCCGTAGTGTGGAGAGGTTGGGGGATCGTTTTCCGTGAAGAATTTTGTAAAGCGAGCTTTGTGCTATCCCGCTTCTTTCCGAGAGTTCCCGCACACTGATACGCAGATCATGCTTGAGCAGATCATTGAGCGTGGTTAGAAACTCCTCATCTGAGATCAGTGCTGCGCGCATGACCCGGTCGATTGGATCCACCTGTACCATATAATAGATACAATCAGGTTAATTATTGATTAATTTTTTCTGTCTTGTACCAAATTTAAAAATAAAATATTTTTGTTTATGGACAGTTATGGTAAATATATAGCACAAAAGTAAAAATTTAATAGTAAAATTAATACAAAAAGAAAGAAATTAAGTCCTAATGGAGCACTTTTAAATTATTGACCGTGCAACTCTCCTTTATGAAACAGATGAGGATTACTGCAATTGCACTCATTGCCATTGCCCTTTTACTGATCACAGCCGGTTGCACGCAGCCTGCGGCAACACCCGGCCCGGCAACCACCCCAGCCCCGATCAAGGAACTCCGGATCGGCTACCAGCCCAGCACCCACCAGATGGCCCACACCACCGCGATGGATAAGGGCTGGTGGCAGCAGGATCTTGCCCCTCTTGGCGTCCAGATTGTGAGTGATAAGGTCTTTCCGACCGGCGCTCCTGAAATGCAGGCCATGCTCGCAGGTGAGCTTGATGTTGCCTATGTCGGTGCTGCCCCGGTTCTGAGCGCAGTAAGCACCGGGCTTGATGCAAAGATCGTCGGTGGTGTTAACACTCAGGGTTCAGATCTCGTAGTCAGGCCGGATCTTGATTACAAGGGCCCTGCAAGTCTCAAAGGTTTAAAGATCGCAACCTTTCCGGCCGGTACCATCCAGGATACTGTCCTGCGCAACTGGCTTTCCAAGAACAACCTCTCTGCTGACAATGACCTTCAGATTGTTGGTATGGGACCCGGCGATGCGGTCACCGCGATCACAGCCGGCAAAGTGGATGCAGTCTTCCTGCCTCACCCATCCCCCGCAGTGATTGAAGGGCAGGGTGTGGGCAAGATCGTGGTTCACTCAGGTGAGATGTATCCGGGCCACACCTGCTGTGTTCTCGTTGTCAGCGGTAAATTGATCCGCGAACACCCTGAGATTGTCACTCAGATCCTCAAGACCAATGAGAAGGCCGTTGCCTTTAACCTGGCGAACCCTGACGAAGCAGCTGCAATCTATGCAATCAAGACCGGTGCAAAACTGGAAGATGTCAAGGCATCGTTAAAGGAATGGGACGGCGATTGGGCAACTGATCCCAACCCTATTGTAGGACCGGTACTTGACTATGCAAAAATCCAGTACGATCTCGGGTACATCAAGAAGCCCCTCACCAAGGATGACCTATTTGACCTGAGCTTCTACAAAAAGTAATGGGTGCACCCATTACCAACACTTTTTTCATAAGAAGTCTTTGTATTCTGACATACTCCCACGGCTAAAGCGCATGGGGTTCTAACGTTGCCGGGCATTCCAGCATTGCGTCGTGGGGTATCAGTGCTCCCATCGTACACATCTCTTTCTGCGTACGATCGATCATAACATTGGTGCTCAGTTTGA
>JAUSBW010000021.1 GCA_030651815.1 Methanoregula sp. | reverse complement strand
CTTTTTGTTCCCAACCTTGCGGTAGAAATTGTAAAAGGAATTCCCAGTTCTCATCAATTTTCATCCGTCATTCCCTCTTCACATTCTCCTATTTATTCCTCCGGATATAAATATCCACTGCTTAAGTTAGCGCATATGGGGCACATGGGGCACATTGATGGTATTTCCAGGATCTTTTTTATGTACAGATTTCTCGTAACACTTTACGGAAAATAGGGTCTAAGTGCCCCATGTGCCCCCCATGAGAGAGGGCAGGCCCCACCCATCCCCGCTGAAGCCTCACAAGGGCAGCCAAAGCCGGTGATCGCGAAGCGGATGGACTGGGTGCTTTAAGAAATGGAAAAACTTCACAAAAACCTATTATCCATAGATGTACACATCATTCATTATGATTAATCCTGCCAGAAATATTCCAGAGGATACGGAAGAGAACCGGCAGATCTGCAGGCAGTACTGCAAAATATGCCCGAACTACAAAGCTCATTCCCTTGAAAAATATCAGCCGACCGAGCTCTTCTGCGTATCCGGAAATTCGTCTTGCCCGGATAAAAAAAAGATCAGATGTTTCTGTACGGGCTGCGAGATCTTCACGAAGTACCATCTCCGTGTCGGATACTTCTGTGACACGCACTAGACACGGGGTTTTGCCCCGGGGCTTTTCAGGAAGTCACCCGGTGCCTTTTCCCGATCGTGAGGAGTTGTAACGGACCGGGTGTCGGGTACTGCTGATGAGTGCCCACTTCCCAATCATTGGGTGGCGGGGCAGCCGTGGGCCGGTGAGCGTGGGGCGTTTGGTAATTGCCGGTACATGAACGGGCACCGGAACTTGAACTTACCGGAGATTTTGGGGCACTCCTGCACCGTCGGAGAAAACCCCTCCTGGATACCATAGGTCCCACCCCCCAATCCGGACGCGCTACGGCCCCCGATTGTTCATCCGGAGGATCATTTTCGCGAATTACTTGCAAAAAGCACTGCATTTTAGCACAAATTTTTAGAATAAGCGTTTTCCGCACGATTTACGTCTGTTTTCGCCAATTCCTTTTTGATCCACTAAACGTGAAAACGCCAATCCAATTTTGATCCACCTGAAGACGAGTTCCACCCATACCAAGATCAAACAAGGTGGGACGTGAGGTGAAGAACATGACAGATATACGCCAGAT
>JAUSBW010000020.1 GCA_030651815.1 Methanoregula sp. | reverse complement strand
GTATTGGATCTGATTCCTGCTCAATCGCCTCGTTGGTGAGGGGTGCAAGTAATTCCCGAAGGGGTTGCAGTAGTATCGTGTATAATGTTATATACGTACTAAGATATTAATATTTCCATTAGTTTTGGAATGGATACAAATCCCGTGGAATGAACCGTAATACTTTTGATGCGGCATGGGGAAAAGCGCGAACTTTTTTGACATACAAGGCTGAAAGAGCTGGTTGTCAATTCGTTGCAGTTAATCCGGAATATACGACTCAGGATTGTTTTCGGTGTGGTACACGTGTCCCGAAAACCTTGTCAGACCGAATGCATATTTGTCCGGTCTGCGGGTACACCGAAAACAGGGATCTAAACGCTGCCTTCAATATCAGAAAAAAAGCGTTCAGTTTAGGGTGGGGCACACCCGAATATAAGCCTGTTGAGATCCGAATCTCTACTCCGGCCTATACGCCGGAGCAAGTTCTGATCGGTGAAGCAGGAATCCCACGACTTTAGTCGTGGGAGATGTCAAGACACCGGTGTGACGATTGTTGCCGACGGCGGAAATTCCGCGTTTGTGGGGCTTAATGCGAAGGGACAAAACGACGTTGCCGGAACACCGTTCCGGGACCGGATCGTTGAGGGCGCGGTCCGGGATGGAGCCGGATGGGTGGACTATGTTTTCGTGAGCCCCGCAGAGTCCGGCCTGTTCTCCAAGACCACTTACTACACCCTGGCACAGGGAAGTGACGGGAACACCTACGTGGTCTGCTGCGGGATCTACTCGTCGTGCGTGTGACCGGCAGTTCCAGTATCCCGCACCCGGGGGAGCCGGGGGTTTTCCCGTTGATACCGGGGATGGCGGCCCTCCACTTTTTTAAGGATGGGTGAGTGGTTGACGGATGAATCGCCGTCATCCCTTGCTCATCGCCCAATCCCCGTATCGCTTCACCCTTCCTGCATGGTGAGGCAAAGCGGCACTACGGATTTTCCATCATCCCGGGGCGCTATCCTGTCTTCTCCTCTTCTTCCTCTTTTGCGAGCTCGCCTTCGATCCGCTTTGCCCGCTTTGAGAGCACCTCCAAAAGTCTCTCCTCTTCTACCGCGTGCCGCTCGTCTGCTGTTGGTCCCTCCGGGATCCATGCAGGTCGTTCCCGGTCTTTGAAATAATTCCGGATCGCCCTCCGAAGGGCACCGACAGCAAGGATGCCGCAGTGGGCTTTGATCGTGGGAAGCGTACCGAGTTCGTCTGAGATATTCTTCCAGCTGATCTTCCAGGCCTCTTTAAGCGTTTTGTCTTTGGCCATCACGGTCATGATGCTCGATGCCGCGATATTTGCAGCGCAGCCGTAACTCTCGAACATCGCCCCGGTAATCGTCTGTGTTTTTCCGTCGATCCGTAAATAGACGGCAATCATATCGCCGCAGGCAAGGCTTCCGGCAACTGCCTCGGCATCCGGGTTCTCCATTTTGCCTAAGTTCTTCGGGTTCCGGAAGAGTTCCAGCACCTTCGGGTTGTAGGCAAGGGGTATGCGACTTGACATGGTGTTAACCTCCTTTTTTAAACGGACTCATGGACCTGATTCGTTGCGCCGCTTTTACAAAGCACGGGATTACGTAATCGATATCCTCTTCCGTGTGAAACGGCGTGGTCTTCATCAGGATACTCCCGTGGGCCTCCTCGTACTTCCGGTGGATTGCGAGGAGGACGTGGCTGGGCTCCAGCACCCGGCTGGTGCAGGCGCTGCCGCTCGAGACGTACACGCCCTGTAAGCTCATCTCGACCGTCAATGCCTCGCCTTCGCAGTTGAGGAAGCTGATGTTGACATTGTCCGGTGTTCGTTTCGGCCCGGCCGGGCCATTGAGCAGGGTCTGATCGATCGTACCGGTAATGCCCGTGATGAGCCGGTCCCGCAACCGGGCCATGCGGCTGGTATATTCATCAAAATGTTCCTGCATGAGCGATGCTGCGGTTGCAAACCCGGCGATCGCCGGAATATTCTCGATTCCAGCCCAGAGTTTCTGGGTGCTGAGCTGCCCGTGAATGACGGGTTTGAGATCGATGCCTTTACGTATATACAGGGCCCCGGCTCCCTTGGGCCCGTACACCTTGTGGCTGGAAAATGACGCAAGGTCGGCACCGGTTGCTTCGAGATCGAGCGGAATTTTACCGAATGCATCGCAGGCATCGAGATGCACGTTGATTGCCGCATCCTTGTCCTTGACAAGATCGACGATGGCCCGTATGTCCTGGACCGTCCCGATCTCGTGGTTGACGGGAGCGATACTGACAAGGAGCGTTTCCGTGTCCAGCTGGGCGGCAAGTGCATCCATACTGGCAAAGCCGTCACGATCCACCGGGATTTTTACAACCCGGAACCCTTCCTGCGCCAGCTGCTCGGCCGGGAATACCACGCTCAGGTGCTCGATTGCGGAGATGATGATCTTTTTTCTTGTCTTTGCTGCCCGTGCAAGACCGGTGATGGCGAGATTGTTTGCTTCCGTGCCGCTGTGGGTGTAGGTAATCTCTTCCGGTTTGCAGTGCATTGCGCCTGACAGGGCAAGGGTGGATAAGTAGAGTGTCTCGTAGGCCTCCCAGCCTTTCCGGTGGGTGATGGACGGGTGGCCCATCCCGCTGCCCTGATATGCAGCCTGCATGGCCTCGAGTGCCTGCGGAAATACCATGCCGGAGTTCTCGGAATCGAGGTACACCTCTTTTTCCGGTACGCCGTGCGATTCGAGGAGCGCTGCAACGTCCCGTGACATGTCGCTGAACATCATCCCGATACCTCCACATAGATCTCGAAGACATCAGCGCTTTTTTCTGTTGCCAGCACCGTATGCCCGACAGCCGACGCCCATTCCTTAACATCGGACGGGGCGGCAGGATCGGTTGACAGCAGTTTCACTACCTGGCCGGGCTGTGCCTTTGCTACCGCATTGGCAAGATCAATGAGCGGTCCCGGGCACGACGTGAATTTTGCATCCACTGTGATATCAGCATTCATGTTGTTCACCTCCTTTCAGGAAATAAAGAGCGAAACATCGGAACCCTTCGCTTTTGAAAGGAACGTTGCCGCACCGGCGATGCTGTCAACGAAACTCTCGAGGTCTTCCTCCTTCAGATCGAACATGCCGAGCGAGGTCGAACAGGCATAAATTTTGATCCGCCCGGTTGCCCGGCCCTGTTCAAGCACGGTTTTCCAGCTGGGGATCGACCCGGAGGCAAAGGCTTCAGAGAGTTTTCCTTCATAGGCCTTGTAGTCGAGACTCACTCCTGTGGGCTCAAACCCTTTCTTTAAGGCGAGCAGGCCCCAGAAGGTAAAGAACATCTCTGCTTCCCACCCGGAGATTGCCGCGGTGGTCGCAAGCGTGACTGCGGGAAAGAGCTTGTCTGTCTTTTCCGATGCCACGATAAGGGCAATTTTTGACATAGGGTACACACTCCACCCAGTGCGGGTATAATGGGGACTGACCATGAGAGATGATAAAGGTATTGCCGGAACTGTACGGCCCGCTACCGTTCCGCTCCCGGTGAGACATGATCTCCTGGTAATGCGGAATTGTTTTTACCCATGACTAAAAGAATTACCGTACAATGGATGAACCATTCTCCCCCGGTGCATTCTACATCCTTCTTGTTGCAGTATTCCTTGGCGTACTCGGGCTGGGGATTATCATCCCGCTGCTGCCGCTCTTTGTAAATGAATATGAGGCCAGCGCGTTCTGGGTCGGGGCGCTTTTTGCCGGGTACGGGCTTTCGCGAATACTTTTTACCCCGTCTATCGGTGCATGGTCGGACCGGTACGGGCGGAAATGGTTCATTACGGGCGGTCTTGCCCTGTATGCGGTTGTGTCGCTCCTGTATATCGTCCCGACATCCATTTTTGCATTATTCGTAATCCGGTTTGTCCATGGGATTGCCTCGGCGCTGATCGGGCCGGTTGCCATGGCGTATGTTGCGGATATTACGCCCCGGGGTCTCGAAGGGGCATACCAGGGCAGACTCTCCACGGTCATGTACCTTGGGTTGGGTGCAGGTCCGCTGATCGGCGGCGTTCTGTACAGTGCGTCCGGCATGACTGCGGTATTCCTGGTCATGGCGGTCATGTCTTTGATCCCCTGCCTCCTCTGCATAAAATATCTCCCCGAATCAAAGCCGGAGAGCAGACCAGCGACATCGGTATGGAACGCCTTTTTCCACCCCCGCATGCAGGCGATCCTCTTCTTCCGTTTTGCCAACGGTATCCCGTATGCCGCATTCATGGTCTTCCTGCCGGTTATTGCCGCAGTCCAGTTCCGGTATTCGACAACGCTCATCGGCCTGATCATCGCGATCGAAGTTATTTCCATGGGTGTGGCCCTGGGCTGGTTCGGCAGGGCTGCGGACCGGTACAGGAAGACCCACCTTATTGTCGCCGGCACGCTGCTCGTCTCGTTTGCCACGCTCGCCCTGCCTTTTGTAAACAACCTTGCTGTCATATCGTTCATTGCACTGGCTATCGGCATAGGAAACGCGATCGCAATCTCTGCGGCAACTACCGTCGTGGCTATCGATGGCCGTGAACTGGGACAGGGTGCCGTAATGGGTGCGTTCAACATGATTATGAGTATCGTCATTGTCATCATCCCGCTCATCTTCGGGGTGGTTCTCGTTGTGTACGGCGTTGCTGCGATCTTTATTATTGCCGGTATTCTCTCGCTCCTGACGCTCGCACCGTTCTGGTACCTGGTGCTCCGCAGCCGGAAGTTGATGCCCCCACCTGACCGCAGCCCGGCTTAATTCCGGCAGCAGCATTCCCCGCTGTCCTTACCACACGCCCGGCACCAGCCGGAACCGCGTCTTTTTACAGTACTTAAGGTATCCCGGTAAATTCAACGACAGGAACTTTTCCTCATCCAGAAGCCTCCATACGATTCCTGCGATCAGCAAAGGGACGAAGAGCAGGGCCCACCACGAACCGAGGGTAAGCGGTGTTGCGGCTATGATGAGGATTGCACCCGCATACATCGGGTGGCGGACGAACCGGTACGGGCCGGTGGAGATGACCGTCTGGTCACTCTGGACTTCAATAATTGCCGAGCTGTACGTGTTCTCCCGGAAGGTCAGGAACACAATATAAAAGCCGAGTATGAGTAGGATGACACCCATGATGATTGCATATCCCGGAACCTCCGAAAACCCAAAGCGGTAGTCCAGCCCCGGAATAACGACAATGAGAAGACAGAATAGGGCCATGAATGTCTGGACGATCTTCTGGCCCGGCTCGTTCTCCGCACCCGGACCCCCACTGAGCCGGCGTTCGATGAGCCCGGGATCTCTTTTGAGAAACCAGAGTGAGATTGCCAGTGACGATATGCAGAAGACTGCCCAGCAGATCCATGCCTGCCAGTATGCGATGGTGCCTGCCGGGACAAAGAGGAATAACCAGAATACGATGTAGAATGCGACACTCCGTACCAGTAACGCCCGGCGCAGATTAGTACCGTTGTCGCCTACTGATTTTTCCTCTCCCGCGATCATATTACGGAAAGATTGTTGGAATAGGTCATAGAGCTTTTGCCCCGGACAATGTGTTCCGTGCCACGGAGAACCGATACAAAGATCTTGTCTTGGTATATACAGACCTGTTCGGCTCAGCATAACGGGGCCGCAAACAAAAAACTTAATCCGGCTAAAAAAGAGAGATTTTTATTCTTTCCTGCGCCCGAGGGCAAGGATTATACCGGTGATGGCAAATGCCCCCACTACGGGAACAACTGACAGGGGAGTCTTTGTTGTCGTGGGAACAGCCACAAGACCGATCGCAACCGGCGTGCTCTGTCCGCCCGTCACGGTGACGGTCTGGGAAGCATCGGTATATCCGGTCTGCTTGACCGTAACAAGATGAGAACCGGCCGGGATGTCTGAAAGGGTAACAGGAGTGATGCCCCGGAACGTATTATCAAGGAAGAGTTCGGCACCGGCCGGGGCTGATACAACAACGATCTGCCCGGTGGTGTCCGGTGTGGGCGATGGTGCATTGGGGGCAGGTGCGGGTCGACATCCGGGCACCGCAGTTCACACAGAACTGCATGGTTGACAGTACGTCAGTTCCGCATGTAGGGCACTTACGATATTTTACGGTATTTTTAGATGAGCAATCCATTGAGCAGGATTTCGTGCAGGTATGAATCATAACAGTGATTATCTGAATGGTAGATTGTAATTCATGGCGAATCAAGTTAAAAAATATTACAAAAAAGGTGATAATTTTGCCAGACTCGAACAATTTGCAGAAGCGGTCGCCTCATATGACAAAGTGATTGCCATCAACCCGGATGACGGTGAAGCGTGGTTCAGCCGCGGAACCGCGCTTGCTAAATTCGGAAAGTTAACAGAAGCAGTTGCCTCGTATGACAAGGCACTTGCCATCAATCCTGACGATGGGCGGGCTTGGAACAATCGCGGAGCCGTGCTGGCTGAACTCGGAAGGTTAAAAAAAGCCGTTGCCTCGTATGATAAGGCACTTGCCATCAATCCTGACGATGGGCTGGCTTGGAACAATCGTGGAAATGCACTCGCTATACTCGGACGGCATCAAGAAGCAATTGCCTCGTATGACAAGGCACTTGCCATCATTCCTGACAATGGGCTGGCGTGGAACAATCGTGGAAATGCACTCGCTATACTTGGACGGCAAGAAGAAGCAATTGCCTCGTATGACAAGGCGATAGCCATCATCCCAAACAATGCCGAGATGTGGTTCAATCGTGGAAACGCGCTAAGTGAAATTGGACAGCATGAAGAAGCGTTTACCTCCTATGACAAGGCGCTGGCCATCAAACCGGATTACGTGGATGTGTGGATCAACCGTGGAGAAGTGCTACGCGAACTCAGACGGTCTGCAGAAGCAGTTATCGCGTATGACAAGGCGCTTGCCATCGAGCCGGATGACGCTGGTGTATGGAACAATCGCGGAGTCGCGCTACTCGATTTAAGACGGTATGCAGATGCGGTTGCCTCTTATGACAAGGCGCTTGGTGTCAAGCCGGATTTCACTGAGGTGCGGAGGAACCGTAAAATGGCGTTAAAATTACTCAATCAAAATGGAGAAGCACACTCAAAGGCAGAATTATCCCAACCCCGGACATGGATTCAAAAAATATTAAAAATTTTTGTAAAAAATCCTAAAGACATGAAAATTGAGGAAAAATAAAAAAAATACCGGTTCAGCTGTACCCTGAAAAAGTTACAAAAAAGTTTTCATTAAAATTTTCTGTCAGGGTCGACGTCTCCTCCTCGCATTAACCCCCCAGCCGGATCCCCAAAAACAGGTTTTTGAAAAAGGGGTTTCTTGCTCGATCCACGGATTACAGGTCATCGGAAAGCCGATCGGCAATCTAAAAGGGTTCTATTAGGGATCATTTTAGCCCGATTTACGGGCGTATTTTGCCTCAAATCGTCCAAATGAAAAGGGAACCTATTTGCTGAGCCTTTCCACTTAGCATTAGGTATTCCTCCTCTTCTATCATAGGCAACACTTCAGATACCTAAACCTGAGTGCCGCACTGGGGAATTTATTCCGCCCGAATTGGGGAATTTATTCCGCCGAGAGTGGGGAAATTAAACCCGCCGTTGACAATTTGATACCTGCTTCATAATTTGAACAATAGAGGCGGTTGCACAGTTCGAAAAAATTAACCCAATAGTAGAATTTGCAAAAAACGGTATGTGTTCTGATGAATTTTTTACGATATTTTAGAGGACAATTAACACAAATGTAGAATTGAAAAGGTCTGTGCAACGACCTCAATAGATCAGATGATATATTTGGGAATCTTTTGGATTAAATTGTAAAATGATTACATATCTGAACCATTTATGCAAATTTTTTTTGTAAAGATTGATAAAATCAATTTCTCTGTCAGAAATTTCTTTTGAATTTAAAATCAAGTCTCTCCATTGAGCATTTCCAAACAAATTGTCCGCTTCATCGATACTTTTTCTCTCTTCAGGAGTCCAACTATTTGCTAGATTATGTTGTGGGAATGGTGCTAATGATTTCCTTCCCAAGAAATAATCTGAGGTAAAAATGAAAATAATGAACTCAGTTCTGGTGGCATAATACTGTTTGATTCGATTTTTCGCAACTTGCTCTATTGCCTTCCATTCTACCATCCTTAATGGATCAAAAAAGAAAATGGCATTTCCCAAATCTTCAATTTTTTCAATTTCAAAAAGTGCTTTTTCCAATGGCAGATTTAGTAAGAAGATGTTGATCTTATTTTTTTCAACAGGCCCCTCCATTATTTCGACAGGAAATTCGGGGAACTGTTTTTTCATCACATTTTTTAAACGGGAATAACAAGAAGCATCATTTTCAACCAAAATGATCTTAAGAGAATTGTGTAGATCCAATTCAAATTTTAGCTGAAGTGCATGGCCAGCTGATCCAAAAATTGTTTCAGATGTTTCTTCAATAAACACTTCCCCAGTAGCAGCATTTAGTTCAATAATAGACGTGGGATATTTGTGATTATCTCTTTCTCCACCGGAAGTAATATTCCACCAAAATCGATAATAACGACTCAATACTTCAGATTTTAGTCGTGTGCCGGTAACTCCACTTAGACAAATTGCATCTTCATGGAAATCGGTCATATTTTTCTTTTAAGTTTTGAAAATTATAAATGTTCTATTTGAAAAGAAAATTTATCCTTAAATATGCACAATCTCCAGCCCCGGCACCTTCTCCTTCAGATATTCCCCCAGCAACCGCCGGTGACACTGCTCGGCCGTCGGCTCGCTGCACAATAGACACCCGTTCTCCAGAATTTTCGCATCGATCTTGCCGATGACATTCCTCTTTGTGAGCATCTCTTTGTATGCGACCTCATATTCCGGCCACGAAATCTCGCCCTTCTGCCACTTCTTCAGCAACGATTCTTCCGGTGCGGCCTGGATGAAATAAAAATAATCAATCCCTGCAATAGCTTTCAGGAAATAGTCCAGATCGTTGCCCTTGGAAAAACCGGCAAGCTGCGAGTGGTTGTTCAGCCGGATATCGATGAGAGTTTTCACATTGTTTTTAATCAACAGGCCAAAAAAGGTCTTTGCATCCTTCTTGGTAAACCCGATAGTAAAAAGTTTCATTAAAAGCCTCGATTCAGAATAAACTCTTCTGGATCTGTTTTTTCGCACGTTTACCGGAAAATGAATCCGACATGGGGGGCATATCGATCACCGGATTGCTGATGTATGCCGGCTCGCTTACAATGGGAGGATCCTGAACCCCGTTATCGATCTTCTCAACTGAGGGAACCGGCATAACCATTTCAGATTTTTCCGTTATTACATTCTCCTCAACGGGAGCCATATAATCCTTAGTTTTGTAAGCGATCTTCTTGTTCAGTTTTTCATACATGGAATCTACAGGATTGACCGGTTCGCTGGAGATAGTGGCCTGCCGATTATCGATAACTGAATTGATCAATTCCTTTTCCAGATCTTCATTCTCCTGCAACTTGATCTCAGGACGTACATGAATGACCTTGATCCCTTTTGACTGGAGAACCCGCGAGATCAGGGCAAACCGGTGGCACCGTTCAGGCTCCTTCTCGGCACACATCAGGGCGATCTTCTTGCCGGTTGAAATGATGGACAATACCTGGCTGATGCCATCCTGGAATTGTTCAGTGCTCTGGACTTTCTGGTAATTGACCGTGCCATCAGGAAAGAGCAGGCTGGGATTTGAGTACCTGCCACCGATTTTATCCCCCATGTAGCGGTAATCGATCTGATTCTTTACCAGGGATCTTTCCAGATTATCCCGGTTAAAATAGAGATTATATTTACTGTACGGGGAGCTCCGTACGTCAATGATTGTGTCAATCCCGGTTTTTTGTAAAAAATAGAGGAACAACTCAATCGGGTAATCACCGTAGCCGATGGTGAAACATTTCCGGGGAAGAGAGTTCTGCGTCATCTCAGCGAATATTCCTTTAGGTCATTTGAGGGGATAATACCTACAATTAATCTGAAGTGATGAGGTATTGGTAAAAACTCTCCTGAAAACTCATCTGAACCAACTCCGATAGTCATAAAAAAATCATCGAACACAACTGAATCGTCAATCTTCGTTTCCTGATAGACTTTTTCATAGTATGAATCGGTAACAGAGATCCTGTTGTAGTGTTTGGTATCGTAGGTAAAACTCATTTTGTGTTTATACGTTCCGTCAGATTTCTGCGTATGATCCAGGGTGACATGGTTTTTCTCTCTATTCAGTTTTATCAGATTCAATGAATTTTTTAATGGAGTTGTTTTTACATCAGCAACTGGAATCCTGTCATTATAGGGATCATCTTTTCCCAGGAAACAATTTGTGTCACTATCAATAAGATCTGATAACCGGTCACGGGGGAACTGCGAGTATTTTTCCCATGCACTGCCATCAATATAACAGTTTTCAGGCTGGCAGTTTATCCCGCATGCCAGACCAAACCCCATCTTTACACAATCTAACACCTTATGGCCTGAAGCATCCCCACTGATTCTCAATAAATCATCATCAGAGAAAGCATCAGGATCAATCCTTCCTTTTCCGAATGATGTGATCGGTCGCACCCATTTTAAGGTGGACAAATCTTTTCCGGCAATGCAGTGTGCTCCATGCCTGCGCGAATTTGCCAGAATGACAATATTTTTGTGAACCATTGCTGCCTCCCCCCTGCTGACTCTTTAGAGTAAATATATCTTATTTCAGATTAATTTGCGGATTTATAAACAAGCCCAATGTAGTGTGAAATTGAATTGAATTCTGTTTACTCAGACCACCCGCATTCCTCTTTTCCATTGAACCGCATCCAATCAACTCCCATCCACCCCTTACCGGGCACCCCGGTCGTTCGCCCCATTCCGCTCCTATCCTGCGTGCGTCCGGTACCGAGCGTAGTGGTGGCGGGCCGGCGATGTGAGCGGGGGGCTGGCCCCCATATGCGCTAACTTAAGCAGTGGATATTTATATCCGGAGGAATAAATAGGAGAATGTGAAGAGGGAATGACGGATGAAAATTGATGAGAACTGGGAATTCCTTTTACAATTTCTACCGCAAGGTTGGGAACAAAAAG
>JAUSBW010000010.1 GCA_030651815.1 Methanoregula sp. | reverse complement strand
GACTGGCGATGCTGAATTTAATACCGTCACTGTGAGAGATTTCAATCCACACACCCGCGAGGGGTGTGACAACGATCATTAAGGGTCACCATAATATCAAACTTATTTCAATCCACACACCCGCGAGGGGTGTGACTAAATACATATGTCACATATGATAACATATGCAAATTTCAATCCACACACCCGCGAGGGGTGTGACAGAACGGTGGATTTATGACAGCCCCTGGACAAAATTTCAATCCACACACCCGCGAGGGGTGTGACATCAATATCTGAAAAACAACCCGAAAGATCCGATTTCAATCCACACACCCGCGAGGGGTGTGACAGGATACACTCGCAGAGATGCGGATGGATGTAATATTTCAATCCACACACCCGCGAGGGGTGTGACTTTCACCATCCCCTTCAACGTTAAGCCAATTGCTATTTCAATCCACACACCCGCGAGGGGTGTGACGAAACGCAACAATTTAACGTTCTTAACAGGAGAAATTTCAATCCACACACCCGCGAGGGGTGTGACTTTAGGTAAGAATCATAAGGTATAAATACTTATATTTCAATCCACTCACCCGCGAGGGGTGTGACTCCAGCCGATAGGGCCAAGTAAAACCTTGAATGCATTTCAATCCACACACCCGCGAGGGGTGTGACCACCAAAACATATGATTATGGCAATTTCAGAAAATTTCAATCCACACACCCGCGAGGGGTGTGACCCTGCTGCCGCCGGGACCGGAGTAAGTGTATTTGATTTCAATCCACACACCCGCGAGGGGTGTGACCCGGGACTTCCGGGGCTTCAAGGATCCGGGTTACATTTCAATCCACACACCCGCGAGGGGTGTGACATGTGCCGCTGGTTGAGGCGCGATCATGACCGAATTTCAATCCACACACCCGCGAGGGGTGTGACCTTGAAAAAAGCGATGAATGGATGGGCGATCATATTTCAATCCACACACCCGCGAGGGGTGTGACTGCAAATGATTAGATCAAGGTTTCCCTAGAATTAAAGGATAATCATACGTTAAACTGAAAACGAGCAAAAATTCTCGGTAAACCAAAAAAAAAATCACGTATGCATTTCTTGTAGCATCAATAAAAACACAATCAAAAAATGTGGGATCATGCAACAAAATTAAATATTAGAGTCCATTTTTTCCCGCGAAGGTCACGGGAAGAGAATGGTCACTTAGGGTTCGCGATAATCACGCGACTAACAATCCTTCAGGATCGTAGCCCTTTTTGTTCCCAAAGTGCTCAATCCGGTTCTGCCAGTTAGCCCCAAGATAATAGAACCGGATACTGTCTTTCTTGTTATTCATGATACTGCATAAGGAATGTTTAAGCTTTGCAAACTGAGCAGGATCCAGAAGACACTCGAAAACCGAATTCTGAACCCGCTGACCGTAGTTCATGCATTCCTTCGCAACCTGCCGTAGTCTTCTCCTTCCTTCCGGCGTTTCTGTATTCACGTCATATGTAACCAGAACCATCATCTTCGACACCTCAGTTCATGAAGAACGGCGGATATCCGTCAATATCGTCACGCAGAAACCGGGCCATCAGCATTGACTGCACGTAAGGCAGGAGACCTATTGGAATTTTTTCATTCAGATAGGGGTGAGTAATCTCATCCTGTTTCCTCTTCTGCCATGCCCCAAGTACTTCCTTTCGTCCTTTGTCCGTAAGGAGGACCCCCCCACCTTCTTTTTTAAGGAAATCATCGCCGCATACCTGTTGTAAATTCACCAGGTTCAGTGCGAGACGGTCAGCGATGAATGGCCGGAATTCTTCCATCATATCCAGCGCAAGGCTTGCCCTCCCAGGCCGGTCAGTATGGAAAAATCCGACATACGGATCAAGTCCAACGGTCTCCAGCGCTGATTCGACATCGTGCGCAAGAAGAGTGTAAAGGAAAGATAGCAGGGTATTCATGTTGTCGCGGGGTGGTCGCCGGTTTCGCTCGTGAATAAAGAAGTCATTTTTTTGTTTGAGGATCAGCTCGTCCAGAACATCGAAATAGAATTTCGCGCAGTTTCCTTCGATGCCCCGGAGGGTATCAGCGTTCGTGCATCCCTCGATCTTCTTCAGGTTCTCGATAAGGAGATTGTCGGTGCACCGGATCTTTTCGCACCCTATCACCGAACTGTGGTCCCGGATGCCTCGGCCAAGAACCGTCCGGCAATTGACAATCTTCCCGGTAACGAAACATTTGGCGATATCCAGTGATGCCTCGGGGTTGTCGGCAATGCGGAACTGTGTCCGTCGCAAAAGGACATTTCCCCTGACCCGACCATTCACTCGCCCAAGAAACCTTCCGTACGGCGTCAGGAATGAGAGCCCGACGTTATTGTCAGAACACATCTGCATCAGGCGAGGGGTCGCACCCATATAACCGAAGCAGACGATTCCCTCAATATTATGGACAGGAATCCGGAAGCGTTCCTCATTGCCAACCTTGATAATGACATTCTCACCGTCACGATGGAGATAGGATTCAGGAGTTGTCACATAGAGCGTGTTGAGTAATTTTCTCATGATTCGAAAATCCCGGGGACGATGGGATAATTTCCCCAAAGCACGGAAATTTTATCAGGAGTCATGAGCGCAAGCCTCCTGAACGTGCCTCCCGATATAATTACGGACGGAACTCTTTTTCTTTGTCAATTTCGGGATGCAGACATCCACAAGAGAGCACAAAGCACAGTTCTTGCCGTTTTCGGCTCCCGGCGTAATTCCGTTGTGGAAGATTGCATGCATCTCGTCAGCCAATGATAAAACGAGGCTTCGTAAATCATCGGTGATTTTCAGGTGTAGCCTCCTGCGGATCTCGTTGTAATAAAAATCTGCCTCATCGATTCTCACGTTAAACATTTCTTCGAGGCACATGACCTGAGCACAGAGCTGAACCTCATCCCGTTCATCGATCTTCGGTTTGCCCCGTTTGTACTCCACCGGCTTCATCGTCCACAGACCTTCGGAACCGGTTATGGGAATACCCGTATCTGAACGGGTGTACTCGATCACATCAGCAATGCCATTCAATCCCAGAGTGTACGAGACAAGAGGGAATGCCCGTGAGATGATAACATTCCCTCTGGATTCATTGAAGAACGGATCATCGACTCGTTCATGGATGATGTTGCCTTCAGCTGTGCGGAGGTTGTCTTTCCACTGCTGCTCGACATGGATCAATGCCCACTGCCTCTTGCAAAAACGAAAATGCTGGATGCCGGACAACGAAAGCAGTTCGTCATCGGCATAACGTTTTACGGTCATAACTTTTCAATAATTTCGACACCTTTGGGCACGTCTTTCGAGACCGTGACCTTGTAATCCGAAAAGGAACGCGGGGGCAGATCCTTTGAGAGCCGTTCTACTTTGACCTTATCGAAGAGAATGTGGGACTGGCAGCAACCGAGCTCATTGTTGTGCTTGAAGACGATCAATTTCTTCGCGGAAAGTTTTCCCCGGGAGGCTGAATGATCGTGCTCGAACATGTTGACGAGGCTATCCCAGAGCAGGGCCAGATCCTCTTCGGAAAATCCGGTCGTTTTCTTTGCGAGGTGTGCGGAGATGTACCCTTCTGCCCGGTACAGTCCGTATGGCACGATCTGTTTCTTTCCCATCGTCTGGCCTTTCTCGGCATCTTTTGCATTTGCCACGGCTTGCCGGGTAATCGTCACTTCCTGCTGGAAGATTGGATCCTGGCTCCGAGCGAAATTGAGCTGGACGGGGCCACGGACTTGTCCGCAGTTCACTTCGGTAGACATGACTGCACCGAAAGTGCGGATGTCGAAAAAGTGGTCGCACATGAATTTTGTCAGCTCATCATCTTTGGGTTTCTTCGAGTCCGGCTTCCTCCCAAGAGCTGCAAACGCTTTGGTGTGTTGTTCATTGAGTACAACGCCATCCTTGACATAGATGTCATACCCCTCTTTCCCCTCCTTCACCATATCGACATAGTCTCGGATCTTCCGTTTGAGACAGACATCGGTCACAATACCGTGTCCGGTCTGGGGATCGACCCGGGGCATGTTTCCCATATCGGGATCACCGTTCGGGTTTCCGTTCTCAACATCGAACAACAATACAAACTCATACCGGTTCTTGATTACTTCGCTCATTTGTTTACCTCCTTCTTTTCTTCACTGCTCTCTTTTTTCTTGAAAAACGCTTTCCGCTGGTGATAGTACCCGATCATGAACATCCCTTGCTCCTCAAGGTTCAGGTATGCCGGAAACGCATCGACTCCGATTAGGACATCCTCAATCCATTGGTTCGATTTGAACCCCCAGTCCGATTTGGCGATGTGGTGCTGGGCAAGTTTCAGCAGGACCGGGAACACAACCGCTGGTGTCGTTGACGCACTGCTGAAGTACTTGCTGTTGATCGTACTCTTCATCTCCCTGTTCGTATCGCTCTGCGTTTTTTCCAGTACCGCAAACAATCGTCCAAGACGGTACGGTACATTCTGGCTCTCTTCGTTCAAACTCACGGTAATCATATCCTGTTCATTTTCCGATCTGGATCTGGCAAGTCTCATCAGGCAGGCTTTGATAAAACCAGCACGGACATAGTTGATCGATCGCTCTATCTTCACTCGGTTCAATATCGCATTGTACAATGGCACCGGGTACGGCGTGTTGTCCAAAATCGATCGCATGAGAAGTCCCCCGAGAAGCGGGGACGAAGCCTTGTCATTGGAACTCTGGGGGACGGTCTCCTTCAGCAAACGGTATACCGAGATATACTGCGGTCCGCGATCATCCCGCTCGATCTCCATATCGAGATGATGGTGCGCCACACGGGTGATAAAATTCCCGAAACTGTCCTGATACCAGTAGCGGACAGCGAGTCTCGCATTGTTGGGGGACAGGCCGAGGATGAAAAAATTCGTCTTCTCTGGATCGACACCCAGATCTTTTTCCTCCAGGAGTTTCCCACTTTTTACTTTCAGAAGGATATCACTGACAAGCTGGCGGGTCTGAAAATCCTGTTTCTTGGTATCGTTAGGAATTTTTTCTTCGATCCCTTCCTGCTCTTCGACCGGATTAATTAGGAAATGGGCAAGGTTTTCACAGGTTTTTACTCTGGTCTCGGCCCAGAACACCGTAGTCGTATCCCCGATTTGGAGCCGGTTTTTGCTCTCCCGGTCGAGAAGATGGTTCAGCGCCGTTGTGTACTTGAACATCGCCGATTCGCTGATTGGGGCGTTGAAGCTTTGTTCTTTGCCATAAGAGCAAAACGAATCATCGTTAAAACTTACGAGGGATGCACCAGAGATCTGTGCATGATATACCCCTTTGATTTTTTGATGCAGACGGCTCACCGGTTCCTGCATCCCACTTACGAGACATTGGGCAACCTCTTTCCCTGATGCACCTGACGATTCATTCTGTTCCCATGCAATTCGAACCCCAGAATTCTTGTGGAGAAAATTTCCTTCATTCTCGAATACAAAGAACCCCCCAGCAAGGATTTCTTCCTTATATTCGACAATTTTGGGATTCTTAAGGGATAATTCAGGTTTCCATCCGTCGAGGAATTTCAGGAAAGATTTTACCCCGGAATCTGCCACGGTGTCAAGGAGGGAATGGTGAAGCCTTCGGAACCGCTCGAAACATTCAAGGGATCGTTTTGATACGACCATCTTCTCGTTCCCATTCTCTTCAAGAACCACGATGTAATCCGTTTTGCGCGGTGAAGAACTCTTTTTCGAATCAATCTTGACCTTTTCAATGCCAAAAACGTATTTGGCATTATCACATGCGAAGTACGGTGTAACTGCAACTGCCCGGGACTTCTGAAAGGGCACCTCCATTATTTTCGGCAGGGGTTTCTTCCCATCCGTCCGGAGGTCAATGATGTTTGTAAGTTCCCCCTCTTTCGAGATCACGAGTGCGAAAGACACTTTCGCCGGGCTGTATCCCGGTCTGGATATTGCTACTGAATCGTCCCCGGCAAGAATATCGTAATACCGGGCGAGGGACTGGATGATCACGAGAAGACACCCTCCTTGAGGCACTTCTGAACATCAATCACGCCATCATTCATGGCAGCCCGGAAGAATACCGCTTTCATATCGTTTTTGAAATCGATGTCCCAGAGCATGAGTCCAAGATCTTTATTTCCGACGAGAGATGATTTGGGGATCTCGCCTTCAACGAATTCAAACTGGACCGGGAACTCCCGGCATCCGAAATACGGATGATGGAAACATTGCCCCTTCCGCATTCTGCGAAGAGCAACATTGTAATGTTTCTCAACCGAATCATCAGATCCTGCCTTGTCGGTCATGTTGAAGTGCGCTTCGAGGTAATAACAAACATCACGGAGAAGAAGGGAAGCCCGCTGGACCCGTTCTTCATTCGAATCCTTGTAAAGAGCAACCTCACCCCCATGAAAAGCACTTTTTACCGGAGCAAGCGGAATTTTTCCCAGCACTTCATTCCGCCGGATGTTATCAAACCTGACCGGATTCATGACATGGATCCGATCGATCTCCCAGACAATGGCAGGTTTCCAGTAGATCGCTTCCAGAATTCCCCTCGCTGCCGAGGGAGTTATAACATCATAACTCACGCGCTCAACTTTCATCTCGGGCCGCGTAAAACAGGCGTAATCTCCCCACACTTTTAACCTGATACCAAATCCTATGGCTTCCACCTCCTTATACTATCAATAGAGCACTCTCGTTACCAATATGTTTCCGATTTAATAATCCGGTTTTTTCAGAATATAGATCCTGTGAGTTCAAAATATAAAACCGGTCTCCAATAAGATCAACCAAGTGGGAGCGCTCCAGTTCTCTGAATTCATTTGGATAGATACTGACCGTAAACCCCTGAAGCTGTCGAACATATCTCCAAGGGAAATCCGCATTCCGAAGATTCCGTATGATCGATTCGGCGTTGTTATCGTAGGATATGATCAGATCCTTCGTCCCCTCTTCAATAATGCTGAAAGTATCAGCTACATCTTCAAAAGGAAACGCAAGTTCTCCTGAACGTTCTTCAAGTGATGGTAAAATTTTCTTGGTGTCAAGTCCGCCATCTTCTTTGTAGCGGTAAAGTTGCTGGAAATAATCCGCTACAGTTGAAAGCGAGAGAGGATCGTCTGATCTACAAAGAGTCATCTCCCCTACTTCCGCGACAAGATTTTGCCATGAAGTTGCTTTTCCGTAACTTTCCGTTGATTTGAAAACAAATACCTTACCTTCACGCGCTTTCCCCTCGCGGTTGCATCTCCCGGCAGCCTGCGCGATCGAATCAATCCCGGTCATTGCACGGTACACCACCGGGAAATCAATATCCACTCCGGCTTCAATCAGTTGTGTCGATATGACCCGACAGTCTGCACCCTCTTTCAGCAGGTTTTTAATTTCTGCGATCTGCTCTCTCCGGTGAACCGGGCACATCCGTGCGCTCAAGTGATAACAGTTTCCGGATTTTTCAAGTTCGTCGAACAGGTTCTTTGCGTGCTTCCGGGTATTCACGATGCATAATACCTGACGGTGTTCCCGCAACTTTGCAGTTAAATCCACATCGCTCACAGATCCAAGATCCTGCACAGTTACCCGCCGGAATGATTCGTACAATGATTGTGGGGAATGCATGATCTCCCGGGGCTGGATGCTCTCGTCCAGAAGATCGTTGAGCTTAGGTTGAGTGGCGGTACAGAGTATTACTGTAGAGCCATAGTTGCGGACGAGTTCCGATAATGCTGCAAGGCAGGGTTTCAGGTACCCGGTTGGCAGCATCTGCGCCTCGTCAAGAATGATTACACTTTTTGTAAGATTGTGCAACTTCCGGCACCGGGATCGTTTGTTAGAGAAGAGCGATTCGAAAAACTGGACATTGGTCGTGACAACGATCGGCATGTCCCAGTTTTCCGTGGAAAGCCTGAGCGCTTCAACACCGTTATTCATATCCTCTGTATCTTTTTTTTCAGGATCAAAATTGCTATGATGCTCCAGCACATTCCGGCTGCCAAGGATATCCCGAAAAACTTTGGCGTTCTGTTCGATGATGCTCGTATAAGGAATGACGTAGAAGATACGCTTCAGATCGTTTTTCTTCAGATGTTCAAGTGCAAACGCCATGGATGAAAGCGTTTTTCCACCTCCGGTTGGTACGGTCAGGGTAAACATCTGTGGAGGAAGGGATGCAGCCTCAACGCACTGGTCAAAAATTTGTTTTCGTTCCCGGTTTATCCGGTTGTCTTCAGCATCAGAATTTTTTATGCGCATGTGTTCATCGAATTTTTTGTTGAGTACATCGAACGAATCATATCGTCCCCGTACTGAAGATTTTTCCGGAGTTGTAAATTCCTCCGTGTCCAGGGAGTCCGCATCCACAAGACATGAGTAAAGCATCCTGATAAAAAATGAAATGCAAAAGCCGGTTTTTTTTGGAAATGGTTTCAACGAGAGGTGAAATGAATTTTGATCTGGAATGGTTATCTCATTCCGGTATGGTGAATAATCCGGTAAATCCGATTTATGCAAACGCTCGCCAAGGCCACTCTCGCTGCTGCCATAATTCAGCAGACCCCCGTGATGTCCGGACACCGTATATGCGAAAATCAGGCTGTATAAATCAGGAAATAATTTCTCGGCCTCTTTTGCCCCGGCAGTGGAGTGATCAACATGGATGTTGGCCCCCTCAAGTCGCCTCTGGAATTCCGAAGAATATTTTCCAAGATCGTGAAGCAACCCGCTGGCATATGCCAATTCCCCCGCATTGAAATCATCGGCAAACCGCTGAGAAAGTTCTGCAACATTTGTCAGATGATCTTTGAGAGGCTGCCAGTCAGATTTATCCGGATTTTTTGTGGTATGTGCGTAAAACATAGCAATGGTTCTTTTGAATTTTGGGGATTCAAACAATCTCAACATTATTTTTCGGGTAAATGATTTGTACACCCACTACACATTATAAACTGCCTATCGCACCGCGAAAGTGAAACTCCCCCATCCCTCACCCCTGAAAAACCCGCCCTCATCCATTCCGGATAACCCCCAAAACCACCCTCCCGGACCCCCCTCCAGTGATATCCAGCGATCCCAAGACCGATCCTCAATCCAATTGAGCCCATTTAGGCACTTTTCAGGGTTCAGATTATAGGGATTTAAGGCAAACAAAGCCTAAAATGAACAGATCGGAAATTATATAGCTCCATTTTTGACGAATTAGGCACTTTTTCCGGATCTTACAAAAAAGGGGTTTTTTAAAATCGCCCATTTCAGGCCCCGTTTGCCAAAAGGGGGTCATTTTGAAAAACCGAAAAACCCCTGAAGTCACATCTCCAAAAGATGGATCGTTATCGCCGATGACCGACGGAGCCGTGACGGGATCCGTGGAAAACAGAAAACCAGATTCCACTAATTACCAATGAGTAACTTTTATCATCTCTGCTAATTAGTAATTAGTATGGTATCTAAAGAGCAGTTACGGCATCTCGTAATCCAGCAGAAAACCCAGATCGAGAAGAGCGGGGATTTTGTCGAGCGCTCGCTCTTTAACCAGGTACTCGCTGCACTGGACGATAACCGCGTGATCATCTTATCGGGCATCAGGAGATGCGGGAAATCCACGCTCTTAAAACAGATCATGCAGACCCGGAAGGATTACTGTTATGTCAATTTCGAAGATGAGCGGCTGCTCAGTTTCCGTGCAGAAGATTTCAGCATACTTAATGAAGTCCTCATTGAAGTGTACGGGCCGGCCGGCATATATTTCTTTGACGAGATCCAGAACGTGGAAAAGTTCGAGACATTTGTCCGAAGGCTCCAGGACAGCGGCAAAAAAATCGTCCTCACCGGATCCAATGCCTCACTACTCAGCCGGGAATTCGGCACACGGCTTACCGGGAGATACAAGCTCTTCGAAGTCTACCCGTTCTCCTTTGTGGAATTTCTCCGGTTCCGGAAAACAAAGCTGAGCAAAGAATCCATGTACATTCCGGAAGAGAAAGTAAACCTGATCCGGTTATTCGGTCGATATACCGAGTGCGGGGGAATGCCTGAATACCTCATTAACAATGACAGCGATTATATCCAGACCCTGTACGTCAACATCCTCTACCGGGATATTATAGCAAGGTACTCCATCCGGAGACAGCGGCTCGTGCGGGAACTTGTGGAAATCCTTGCCTCCACCATCACGCTCCCCTTTACATATAATTCCTTAAAAAAAAGCCTCGGACTTATGAACGCGATCACTGTCAAGGAATATATTTCATATCTCAGTGGCGCATACCTGTTCTTTGAACTCCTGCGGTTTGATTATTCTGTAAAAAAACAGCTCAATTCCCCCCGCAGGATCTATATCATCGATACTGCGTTCAGCGCCATCAGCGGCTTTTCTCTTTCACCGGATAAAGGGAGGAACCTTGAGAATATTGTCTTTATCGAACTCAAACGGAGAGGGGGTGAAATTTTTTACTTTGCAGGTGATCAGGAATGCGATTTCATTATCCGTAACAAAAAAAATATCATCGCAGCGATCCAGGTCTGCTATGAATTCAAAAAAGAAAATCAGGAACGGGAAACCGGTGGTCTTCTAAAGGCAATGGCCGAATTTAAGTTGACACAGGCAATGATCCTTACGTACGATCAGGAAGATACTCTGAAATCTGAGGGGAAAACCATCATCATCAAGCCGGTCTGGAAGTGGATTCTTGAAGATAGCCCCCTGAACCTTCCGGATTAGTGTATCAAAACCACCCACCCGGACCCCAATCCAGTGATATCCAGTGATCCCAAGACCGATCCTCAATCCAATTGAGCCCATTTGGGCACTTTTCCGGGTTCAGATGATAGGGATTCAAGCCGAACAAAGCCTAAAATGAACAGATCGAAAAGTTTATAGCTCCATTTTTGACGAATTAGGCACTTTTCCCGGAACATACAAAAAAGGGGTTTTTTAAAATCGCTCATTTCGGCGCCTGTTTGCCAAAAGGGGGTCATTTTGAAAAACCGCAACCTCCCTGAAGTCACATCCCCAAAAGAAGGATCGTCATCGCCGGTGACCGACGGAACCCTTCAGGGGGAGATCTTCCGGGTTCTCAATCACTCAGTTCAAAGCCGGTACCAGACCCCCCGCTGTGGCTCCTTTTGCCGGTAAAGATCAGACAGCCAGCGGTAACCCGTCCCGCCCCAGCTCAAGAATCGATCCATCGAGTATCCGGAAGAACCGCCACGCACCTTTTGGCGAATAGAGCCAGAGCTCGCGGTATATGGCCAGAGACGATACAATGAACCGGAGCGCTGCAATATCCTCTGGAAAAGCCCGTTCGAGTTCTTCTATCGAACATCTGAGCCGGCGCGCCCGCCGTAAACGGCCAAATGTAATCCTATCGGGGCACATGATGGTAAAGTCGCAGACCGCCCCCCTCTCTTGCTGGTAATGCTGGACCAGCCCTCGTTTCTCTGCAATGAGGTTTGCATCTTCCTGTGCCCGGATGGGTTTTCGTCCGCGTGTCATCATATCCCTCCGGGTATCGTGCGAACGCAGGAACTTTCCAAAACCTCTGTATTCATTGTGGCGATGCATCTCTTTTCTGCAACAGGACAGATGCCCGGAATAATTCCGGGCTGGTTAAACTCCCACCTTGCTGCCTCACTTATCTCATCTTCATTCTTTTTCATAGGTAAACTCCTTTCATGTGATTTTGCCGGACACAGATCCGGATATCGGGCATGCTTTTTTAATTCACGGGGATGCGAACGGTTGCAACCGGATCTGGTGCATCTCCATGTCATAGTAATTCCGGATATATACGCTTGCCTGAAGCAGGGAGAAAATAACGAAACGAACAGGAAATTGTTGCAGCAATTCTATTCCGCCACATCTGTACACTTTCATTCCGCCATTGATACATCAGCCCCCGATTTGAAAACGGAGGCATACTCTTATCCTGGAAGGGATCCCAGGAACGGTACCCCCCAAAGAGGTTGTCCTCACGAAGGCTTCCTTCGGAGGATGGAAAGCCGGGGCATGCCAGGTCACGTTAACCGGTTTCATTACGTGCTGGTGCAATCCCGGAATATTCTTACATTCAAAAAATTGTCTTACTAGTAAACCATAACTATATTCTCCTACAAAACAATGAATATCTTACTATGGACGTTGTTACCCTTTCCTCAAAAGGCCAAATCGTCATCCCCGCAAAAGTCCGGAAAAAATTTTCCTTAAAGGAAGGTGATTCGCTCGTGATTGTTGAGGAGAAAGACGCCATCCGGCTCCAGCCGCTGGTCAACCTTTCAGAGCTCTGGGGTGTTGACAAGCTGAAGAACACTGATATGATGCTCAAAGAGATGCGGAAGGAGTGGGATGATGAGCTCGAACAAAAAGCTGCTCTTTGATACGCACGCGTTCCTCGCATTTTTCAATCGCGAGGAAGGATCGGAAACCATCAAGAACCTGATGGATATAATCCAGGCCGGGAACGCGGAAGGATTTGTCGCAACGATAACCCTGACCGAACTTGCGTACATTTACACCAGAAAAGCCGATGCAGATTCTGCAAGGGTCCGGGTAATGCAGATCCAGCACTCAAAGCTGAATCTCATCCCGCTGACTGCGGAAATTGCGGTGGATGCCGGCACAATAAAACGGCCGGGGATTTCGGTCGCGGATGCCATAATTGCTTCTTCTGCTTTATCGGTTAGCGCATCGGTTGTCACAAACGATCCACATTTTTCAGAAATGGGTATTGAGGTTCGGAGGTATCCGTGAAATTTTCTGGAACTCATGGATGGTCATCTCTACCAGCAGTGTTTTTAAGATGCGGGATTGATACAGCCAGTTTTTTTTCTGCACAGACAGTTCAGTCATCCCGGCACGTGGTGGATGGTCCACCGTCACAAGAATCAACCCGTGATCCACTTACCGGTATTCCGGGCTCTCAAGAAACAACAGGCCCTGCCCATACGCGGATTTACCGGAGAACGTGGCAACAACCTTATCCCCATCGCTGATAACGATGACCGGCATTGCGTTACGGATTCCAAAGAACATCTCAAGCAGATCAGTCTCTTCGATCTTTAACCCACTGATGAGCGAAGACGCAGGTTCAAGGTCAAGTAATTCCTGCACCAGCATATCGGGTTCAATACGGAAAAAATAATAAAAAACCTGGTACGCGTTCAGCTGATCCGATACCAAAAGTTCGTCACGCATGGGTTGTTCGAGCGCATCTATACTCCGGGCAAGATGGGCAATATCCTCATCAGCATCTTCCAGCAGCTGATCCACCACGGCAACGAGCCGGGAATACGGAATGCCTGCCCCTTTCTCACTCATGATCAAACATTAGACACCTACGCTTGACACTCCCACGACTAAAGTCGAGGGATTCTCACTTCATCGACCAGAACTTACTCCGGCGGTCGATGCCGGAACAGAGGATCTAATTTCCATGAGCGCAAATTCGGGTGTGCCCCACCCTACTGATCCGGTTGAAGT
>JAUSBW010000006.1 GCA_030651815.1 Methanoregula sp. | reverse complement strand
GGAGCCAGTTCCTGTGCGGCAGCTGGATCTCGCGGGTGTCTTCAAGGGAGACAATCTTCGCATTCTGCGGGATGAAGAGGGAGACTGCGTTCAGGCTGGAGGTCTTCCCGCTTGCAGTACCCCCGACAACAAGGAGGCTTTTGCGGTGTTCGATGGCAAGCCAGAGAAACGCGAGGGTCTGTGCATCGTACGTGCCGAACCGGATGAGGTCCAGCGGCGTCATGGGCTCGGCACGGAATTTCCGGATCGTAAACGAGCTGCCCTTTGTGGAGACCACTTCACTGTAGGTGATCTGGATGCGGGCACCATCCGGCAGGGTTGCATCGACCATGGGGTTTGATAACGACATCTGCTTGTTGGCTTTCTGGGCGAGTTTTAAGACAAACTGGTTCAGTTCGCTCTCGGTAAAGTAGATGCTTGTCGGCAGGCTGCCATACTCCCGGTGAAAGATAAAGACCGGGAGATCGTGGCCATTGCAGCTGAGATCCTCCAGTGCCGGGTCCCGCATGAGGACTTCGAGAGGGCCGTAGCCGGAGAGATCCCGTTCGATATAATATTTCAGGATTGCAACCCGGTCCTCGGTAATATCCGGATCGAACTGCCGTATGATCCGGGCTACCGCGACCGGATCAATGCGTTCGGTTTTGCTTTTCTCTGTGTTGTCATAGATGATGATATCCCGGAGGTGCGCATACGTCTCCATCAGGATCGTCTTCTCTTTCTGGGAGATGGTGGGTTCAACCACGATGTACGTGAACCCCTCGTTCCTGACCCGCTCGATCTTCACATAGGAATAGGGTTCCACTACCCAGTATCGTTCGAGGGTAGCAAGGGACGCTTGTCCCGGGAGGTCAGCTGCATGCAGGGGTTCAGCGGATTCCTGCACAACAGGGCAATCCGGTTTCTGGTCCGGGACAGCATGGCCCTTTTTTCCCAGTACTCCCGGGGGGAGCCAGGCTCCAGTTGCATGCCGCCGGCTTATGGTTTTAGCTGATAGTGCTGCTGCGGCAAGAGTCACGAGGTTGAGGCCGATCATGGCCGGGAGAGGGAGATCGACGAACATTACGATGAAGCCTGATATAAGGGCTGCGGCTATGACCACTGCAAGGCATAGTACCCCTTCCCACGTAGGCGCGGCGAGGATTGATAGAAATTTTTCACTGGCAGCCCGGGCAGTCGACAGGTTCAGTGCGGGCAATTCCTTTTGTGGGGTGCTGGCTCTGGGAAGGGGATCCTTAACGGGCAGAAGCGAATCTTTCGTGAGGTTGATACTATTTTTCAGGGTCGTGAACAGACCGTTCAGCGAAACCAGTGCAGGTACAATACTTATGATTACTAAAAGTCCTGTCAGCATTGTATTCCTCATGCGATTGGTGCCCGGGCGTTTGACAATGGTATCATGCAGCGATTATTCCGGATATCACGATTCGTTCAGCCTTGCCGGGTGTGTCCAGTACAGTGTGGGGCGGGATAGTAATAAATTATTTTGTTTTTGTAATACTGAATCCACACCGAATTAAAAAATTTATATAATACACGTTTCATCACCAGTAATTTCTGCGAAATAATTACAAAAAGGCACATTTTTATATCATTGAGTGCTACGAAATGTGATAGGTGTATGAAAAATGTTGATACATCTAAGGAAACGTATCGAGGTTTTATGATGTGTACTCAAAGAAAATCCAGAGACGCGGGAGTCTCGCCAGTTGTTGGTGTGATGCTGATGCTCGTGGTTACGATTATTATCGCGGCAGTGGTGAGTGCGTTTGCGGGGGGATTATCCACAGGTCAGAAAAAAGCGCCGGCAATCTCTGTAGAAAGCCATATTGTGAATGACGGCACATGGGGCGGGAGTTATTATGATTTCTCGATTTTGAGCGTGGATACAGCGGTCCCAACGAAGGATCTTAAAATTATTACTTCATGGAAGGCTTCAGATGGGACCAAAGGTGGGGTGACGGTGACTGGGCCTAATATGACCGAAACCAGTCTGGGTAATACCTATTATGGTTCCGCCACCGGCGCAGCCAAACGTTCGCATGCTCCCTATGGTTTTGGACCCGGGGTAAACCAGTCGGTGACAATTTCGAGTCAGGGGCCCGGAGGAAATTTCTATCCTGACCAGATGTTTGGCAACTATTCCCTGACCGGGGGGACGCGGATGCACAACGGGCCGTGCTCGAATTATGGGAAACTATCACTGTCCCCGGCGTTCACCTACACGGGTGCGAATGTAAATTATGACCCGGACACACAGCAGGATGCAGTTCAGGCAGTCCTCGGAAAAGAGTGGTATAAACTCCGGATGGGAGATATCGTGAATGTTAAGTTTGTCCACATTCCGAGTGGAAAAGTGATCTATGATAAGGAAATAACGGTGGAGGATTAAATCATGAAAATCAGTAACACTGAAGCAGTATCCCCTGTGGTTGGCGTTATGCTGATGCTGGTGGTGACAATCATCATCGCCGCCGTAGTGAGCGCATTTGCCGGGGGCATGCATACATCAACAGAAAAAGCACCGCAATTGACAATATCCTGCAAATACAGCCAGAGTGAGGGATTATCGATCAGTCATAATGGTGGTGACGCAGTAGGGACTCGCACAGCGGAAATCTACCTCCGCAACGGGAAATCATTTGGGTCCGGTGGATACCAGCAGTTTAAATTGAACAAATCACAGATATCCGAAGTAACTGGTAAAACCTACTGGGTGACAAGTTCCGGTATGAGCGGAGTCAAAACACTTGCCGGAGGGGATACCGCTTATCTCTACCCTCCCTATCATGAATGCCAGTGGTTACAACCGCTCATTAAATGTTCGGCTTACTCTAGCTATAACTCCACCCAAAATATTGGTAAAGACATTGTCGTTGAGATGTCCGATGAGAACGGGCATGTCTTTGCCAAGACGCAGTGTCCGATTACCAAATAATTTTCCTTTTTTTTGTTGACAAGTGAAAGGACACTGCCGGGTTATGATCCGTTATCCCAGATTTCATGTATTGGTATGTGAGACATACTTACTCATATTCATGATACTGTGTACTGTGGGCATATCCGGATGTCTGGGAACTGCGGAGAGTCAGTCAGCAGCTCTTACCGGGGAAGATATCCATCCAACACCTGTGGAATCCCCCATCACGCTTACCGATTCCTTTGGCAACACCATCACCCTGCCCCATACGGCCAGACGCATCATCTGCCAGAACGGGGATGCTGCAGAACTGCTGATCAATCTCGGTGCAGGTGACCGGGTCGTGGGGGCATACAATACTGTTGCAACAACGCCCCAGTACATGCATTACTTTCCGAATGCGGTCAGCATCGGTGACTGGCAGGCTCCAGACGTAGAACAGATCATTGCTCTCAAACCTGATGTCATCATCATGTACTCCGGTTTCCGGCCCCGGAATTATGATCTGATTGCAGCAAACAACATCACCATCGTATACCTCGATTGCTACAAGATCAGCGAACTGCCCGCAGATGCAAGGGCCATCGGTAATCTCACCGGGAAGCGCGCCGAAGCAGAGGAGTATGCGCAATTCGTTGAAAGATATCTCGACATCGTCAGATCCCGTGTGAACACTACGGTTTCCAGGGAACGACCGCTCCGTGTCTATGCAGAGCTGTACGGTGACTACTCTGCACTGGGAAAGAACAGCAGCGGGGACCACCTGATCCGGATGATGGAAGCAGAGAACATCGCCCGCGAGATACCCCTGCAGTCCATGTCGACTAACAAGGTCAGTGCTGAATGGATCATCGAGCAGAATCCCGATATCATCCTCAAGATCGCTTCCACACCTTCAGCCACAAACCCCTCGCTTGCGCAGGTACGGGAAAATATCCTGAACCGTCCCGGGTTTGGCAAGATCAATGCAGTGAAAAACGGACGTGTTTACGTGATTGACGGGGATATCATTAACGGTCCCACCAGACCGGTCGGCCTGATGTATATTGCAAAGAGCTTCTACCCGGACCTGTTTGCCGATATCAGTCCGGACGCAGTATACCAGGAATTTTCTGAAAAATACCCGTTCACCACGGAATTTCCCCGCGAGGCAATCATGGTGCCGACCCCCGGGTGATCAGGCGTGCAGAAACAACCCTCCGTCCCTGCCAATGCAATCGCACTCATCTGTATCCTCCTCGTAACTGCGGTGTTATGCCCGGGCTGTATTTCCGGAGGGAGTCCCGCATCCATTCCGGGAGACAAGGATCAGGCGATTACGTTTACCGACAGTGCCGGGGCGACTGTTACTCTCCCGGGCAGGCCCGACCGGATCGTCTGCCTCAACACTAATGCCGCAGAAGTCCTTGCGGCGATTGGTGCGGGTGACCGCGTCATCGGGGTCTCGGAATCCCTGATGGCAGATCCCTCAATGGCAGGCCGGTTCCCCAACGCGCATCCGCTGAAAGGGAGCTGGAACTCCCCGAACATCGAGAGCATCCTTGAACTCAAGCCGGACCTTGTCATCACCCTCAGCTCTGCCAGTTCAAACCTCGACAGCCTCGAACAGGCAGGCATTCCGGTCATCCGCTTCGATTGTTACATCCTAAACCGGCTCCCGCCTGAGGTCGAGACCCTCGGCCGGATTACCGGGCATGAGGATGAAGCAGCCCGGTACCTTGCATGGTATAACAAGACGGTCATGCTTGTCAACAGCCGCCTTGCCGATATCCCGCAGGAACAATGGCCCACCATCTATTGCGAGGGCGGATCGGACTTCGCCTCCTATGGCAACGGGAGCGGGGCCGATGCCATCATCAGCATGGCGCATGGCAACAACCTTGCCCACACCATCAACACAGCTTGGGTAAAAGTCAGTGGCGAATGGGTGCTGCAGCAGGATCCCGATATCCTAGTCCGCGTGGCTTATGCCTCGAATCTCCAGAACCAGACGTACGGGCAGATCTCAGCCGCACAACTCAACCGGACATCCATTGCACCGATACGCGCAATCCGGAACGGGAGGGTTTACATCATCGATAACCGCTCGATGTACGGTCCGCGGGGCCTCCTGACCCTGCTGTACCTGAGCAAGGTGTTCTACCCGGAACGCTTCGCCGATATCGACCTCCGCCAGCGGTACCGCGACTACTGCGATACGTTTGCCTGCACGCAGAATTCGGGCAACCATTACTACCCATCCCTTGACAGCCTGACGGCAGGTTCTTCAGACAGCGGGGATCCTCAGGGCCCGGTAACAATCACCGATTCGAACGGGAAGGTGTTCACCCTCCCCCACACCGCGCAGCGCATCATCTGCCAGAACAGCGATGCCGCCGAGATGCTGATCGCACTGGGAGCCGGTGATCGGATTGTCGGCATTACCGATACCTCCCTAAACGACCCCCTGCTTAAAAAACACCTGAAAAATGCAGAGAGCATCGGCAACTGGCAGACCCCGAACATCGAGCGTATCCTTGCACTCAAACCCGATGTAATCCTCACGTATACCACGCCCCCCAAGAATGCCGGCCAGATGGCTGCTGCAAACCTCACCATCATTGCCGTGGACTGTTACAAGATACCGGACCTTGCCCGTGATGCGGAAGCGCTGGGAATCCTGACCGGGACCGAAGACAGGGCAAAGGAGTACCGGGCATTCAATGAGCGGCATCTCGCACTGGTAAGCGCGCGGATTGCAGAACGGACAGACCGGAAACTATTGCGCGTGTATGTCGAGGGTTATACGGATTATTCTGCTCATGCAACAGGGAGCGGAGGCGATCACCTCTTAAAACTCCTGAATGCCACGAATATCGCCGGAACCATCACCACCCAGTGGGCGACTGTCAGCCCGGAATGGGTCATCGACCAGAACCCGGATGTCATCCTCAAGATCGCAATGTCACCGGAGAAATACGATCATCTGGATGCCGTGCGCCTGAAAATTCTCGGCCGGCCCGGTTTTGACCGCACCCGTGCGGTTGCTGATGACCGGGTCTATGTCATGAATGGCGACGTAATTTCCAGCCCCCGGGGGATTGTCGGGCTGCTCCTTGCGGCAAAGGCACTCTACCCCGAACAATTTGCGGATATTGACGCAGAAGGCGTGCTTGAGGAGTATGCAGGAACCTTTGTTGACGGTGCCGACCGGATGGAGTACTTCTCACCCCTTCCCCTGCCGGACAGGTTACCCTAAAACAGCGCTATCCATGGAGTGAATGCCCCGATGAACATACCTTCTACGTATGTACAAAATCTTACTGTCCTGTTTCTGGTTATGATAGCAGTCTCCGCTGGCTGTACCATGACAGCCGCTCCGCCGGCTGCACAGACATCCGGACCCGCCGATTCGGATCAGTCAGTAATAATCACGGAAACTACCGGAAAAATCACCGTGCTGCCCCACCCGGCCTCCCGGATCATCACCCAGAACGGCGATGTTGCGGAACTCCTGATCGCATTCGGGGCAAAAGACACCATTGTCGGCGTCTCGGATACCATCAAAAACCGCCCCGACATTGCCGGCCATATCGGGGATGTCCCGAGTATCGGCGACTGGCAGAATCCCAGTATCGAGCGGATCACATCCCTCAGGCCGGACGTTCTGGTGACGTATGGCACGATGGTGAAAAACACCGACCAGATCAAGGCTGCCAATATCACGATGATCCAGCTGGACTGTTACCGGATCCCGAAACTTGCCTCCGATGCCCGGGCGATTGGCAACCTGACCGGGAAAACGGATCGGGCTGAGGAGTACGCGCAGTTTATGGAGGGATCTCTCAGTCTCATCGAATCGCGGCTGAACAGTACTGATTCCGAATACCCCCTGATGGTATATACCGAGGGGTATTCCGATTATACGGCCCATGGCCGGGAGAGTGGGGGGACCCTGCTCCTGACCCTGCTCAGGGCAAAGAATATCGGGGCCAACCTTCCCGGCCTATCTCAGAAGGTCAGCCCTGAATGGATCATAGTTGAGGATCCGGATGTGATCCTCAAGATAGGGTCCCGGGAAGACATGAAAAGCGAATCACTCGATGATATCCGTACCCGGATCATGAACCGGCCCGGGTTCGATCGCATCCAGGCGGTGCGGGAGGGGCGCGTCTATGTGATTAATGGGGATCTCATCAGCAGTCCGCGGGCGGTTGCCGGGGTGTTGTATGCTGCAAAAGCCCTGTACCCGGACCAGTTTGCAGATATTGACCCGGATCAGGTCCTGCACGAGTATGCCACGCGCTTTTTTTCGGGTGCCGATAACATTCCCTCGATTGCACCATCATTGAACAAGGGGGCCGGTCATGCCTGAATCCGGCACCCTGATCCATTCGAAGGCAGGTCTTGCAATCATCGCTATTTCAGCAATCATCATCCTTCTCACCTGTTCCGGTTGTATCACAACGGGGATTGCACCGGACCAACAGGATAGTTCCGGAGAACCGGTCGATCATCCGGATACGGGTATAACCATCACCGACTCTCTCGGTAACACAGTCACGCTCCCGCATACTGCACGCCGCATCATCTGCCAGAATGGCATGGCAGCAGAACTGCTGGTGGCAATAGGATCCGGGGATCATATTGTCGGGGTGAGTGACGCCCTGATGACCGAACGGTACGTAATAGAGAAGATCCCGCAGGCACAGAGTATCGGCGACTGGCAGACGCCCAATATCGAACGGATTATTACCCTTAAACCCGATGTCATGATCGTCTACTCATCAAAGACCTTAAACATCGACAAAATTACTGCCGCCAATATTACGGTCATCTACGCAGACTGCAACCGTGTTAGGGATCTGCCAAAAGAAGCCCGAAATCTCGGAAAACTGACCGGTAAAGATCAGGAAGCCGAGCGGTATGCCCGGTATGTTGAAGGCTATCTTAACCTCATCGATGAACGTCTTGCAAATCTCACAGAATCTGAGCGTCCCCGCGTGTACGTGGAAATGTACAGAGATTACATGGCACAGGGACGGGGCAGCACGGGGGATTCCATCCTTAAAAGCCTCAAAGCCCGCAATATTGCAGAGAACATCACTACTTCATCTGCGGTTGTTTCGCCAGACTGGATCATCCAGCAGGATCCGGATGTTATTTTGAAATATGTGTCACGGGCCAAAAACCTGTCAGAAGGGTATGAATCGATGAGAACCCGTCCTGAATTTTCCCCGTTACGTGCAATGCATGATAATCGTGTCTATGCCATCAAAGGAGATGCCATCAGCGGGCCACGGGGAGTGTCCGGGCTGCTCTATGTCGCCAAGACACTCTACCCGGACCGGTTTGCCGATATTGATCCCAAAAAGGTACTGCATGAATATGCGGAAATGTTCGTGAGCGGTGCGGATTCCATTGAGACCTATTTACCGGATCCAATATGACAAAACCAATAATCCTGTTCAAAGGTGCACCATGACAAAAAAACGATTACCCGGACCCCCTCGATTTTTCACAGCCTGTCTCTGCATGGCAGTTCTGGTCTCCTGCAGCATATTCAGCGGATGTACTGCGCCCAATTCGCAATCCTCTGCACAGCCATTGACCGGGAAGGGAATTTCAGTCACTGATTCAATCGGAAACGTGATCACGTTACCGGAAGTACCGTCCCGCATTATCTGCCAGAATACCCGGGTAGTCGAACTCTTCATTGTTGTAGGCGCCGGTGACCAGCTCGTAGGAGTCACGGATCAGACCATCAACAATGCGCTTTTTAAAAAACACCTGCCTAATGCACAATCCATCGGAAACTGGCAGACACCCAGCACTGAAAAGATCTTCTCGCTCAAACCGGATCTTTTTGTTTCCTACATCACCTCGAAACCAAAAAATACCGACCAGCTCATAAAAGCGAATATCACGGTGATGTATATTGACGCCTATATCCTGCCGAAATTACCGGATGATGCCCGGAAAATCGGGATTATCACAGGAAACGAAGAGAAAGCGGAAGCATATGCCCGCTTCATAGAACGGTACCTTTCCCTGATCCAGTCCCGCTTGAACGATCTTCCTGCAACTTCTGAAAAAAAAGTATATGCTGAACTCTATTCCGATTATTCCGCACAAGGGAGAGGGACGCAGGGGGATGCTGTCATCACCCTGCTTCATGCAAAAAATATCGCAGGAAATTTAACCGCACAATCATTAATTGTCAGTCCTGAATGGGTTCTTGATCAAGACCCTGATGTGATTATCAAATTTGCATCATCCCCTCAGTCGGGGAATCCGGCACTCTCGACCGTTTACGAAAAAATCCTTGCGAGACCGGGTTTTGAAAGGTTGTCTGCGGTCAGGAATCATCGGGTCTTTGTCCTGAGCGGAGATGCCGTCTCAACCCCGCGGGGCATTGCCGGGGCATTGTACCTTGCCAAAGCCTTGTATCCGGACAAATTCTCGGATATAGACCCGCAGTCAGTACTCCATGAATACGCCGAACAGTTCCTTCCCGGATCAGACCAGATTGACACGTTCTATCCGCCGTTATCTGCATCCGGCAGCGGGAGCCGGAATACTACGGAGGGGGGATGAAGATCATTCGGAAAACTTCCAGATCCCGTGTGAAGTGTACTATCTCCACATTATTGGCCGTGGTCAGCCTGATCATTCTCTGCTCTGCAGCAGGGTGTTCAGGCCAAGTAGGGGGAATGGACAAACAGACAGGAACTGGCAGTGATACGGTACCAGTGACGGATGTCGACTCTCTTGGCAACACCGTCATTCTGCCTCATACGGCCAGACGTATCATCTGCCAGAACGGCGATGCGGCGGAGATGCTGATCGCACTGGGGGCCGGAGATCGGATCGTTGGTGTTGTGGAAACAACGATAACCGACCCGTTATTGATGCCCCATCTTCCCAATGCCCGGAGTGTTGGGAACTGGCAGACACCCAATATCGAGAAGATCCTGGCGCTGAGGCCGGACGTGTTCCTCACCTACACGACCCCGACAAAAAACATGGACCAGTTGATCGCTGCCAACCTCACCCTCGTTCCGGTTGATTGTTACAAGATTACCGAACTGAACCGGGATGCTACGGTGCTGGGAACGCTCACCGGGACAGACGCAAATGTGTCCCGGTATACTGCATTCAATGACCGGTACCTCACGCTCGTGAAGGAACGGGTTGCACAGCGGACATCCCAGAAACCATTGCGAGTGTACGTGGAGGGATACACGGATTATTCCGCCCACGCAACAGGGAGCGGCGGGGATCACCTGCTGAAACTTCTGAATGCCACGAACATTGCAGGGTCCATCAGCACACAATCCGCAACCGTCAGCCCGGAGTGGGTCATTGACCAGAACCCGTATGTGATTATCAAGATCGCCATGGATCCGGAAAAATACGAGCCGCTTGATGAGGTACGGGAGAGAATACTGCATCGCCACGGGTTATCCACTATCCATGCAGTACGGGAAAGGAAGGTGTACGTGCTCAATGGCGATATAATCTCCAGTCCCCGGGGGATTGTCGGTGTGCTCTATACCGCAAAAGCCCTATACCCGGAACAGTTCCAGGATATCGATCCGGAACTCGTTCTTGAGGAATATGCCCGGGAATTCGTCAGCGGGACCGACCAGATCCAAACCTTTTCCCCTTCGATTTGATTTTTTATTTAAAAAAAATCCTGGATAAATAACTGGGTGTAATGAATGAGATAGGGAAATATCAAACGACATCGCCATGCTCCCCTTATCACCAATGATAGGCCGGGATTTTTTTAAGGTATTCCTAATGATACTGCGAAAGATTTTTTTTTTGATTATCTTAAAAATTCATACAAAAGTGAAAATTTTTTATACTGCAACATCTAACATAGTGATGGTGATGAAAGGGGAAAACCATCGCCACCCAGATGCCTCTAATTGAGTTGTAACGCCTTGCATGTCCACTAAAAAAACCCACCATTATTTTCACTCCTTTTTTATTTGATGGATTCTTCAATCACTTATTGATTTCACATCAATTCACACGAAATTAAAAAAGTTTATTACAAGTATCCCCCAAACAGGTAACCGGGGTGATGATCGATACGTTTCATCCGCCCGTGCACACGGGTACCTTCTGATTGATGATGAGGCGTATACAAAAATTATCATCCCCGGTGAAAACCGCAGAGATTTCTCGAGTATTGGAGTTGAACACCTGATGGTTGTGACGAAAAAAACACCAGACACAAAGAAAGCTGAACCCAAGAAGGCTGAGCCAAAGAAAGCTGAACCGAAGAAGATGGAACCTAAGAAAGCCGAACCCAAGAAGGTCGTTGCTGCAAAACCTGCGGCAAAACCAGTAACAAAGCCAGTTTCAAAACCCAAAAAATAATTTTTTGTGAGTGTTAAACACTTTTATCATTCAACCCCACTCTTCTTCGGGGGGTATCTCCGCCGGGGGAGGTGTTGAACCGGAACCGGTCTCAATATCCAGCTTGGATGGCAGAGCTCCGGTCAGGATTTTCACGGTCACATCAAGATAGTTCCCTTCGATGGTGATATGGAACACACCCTCCTTGTATATCGCAATATATCGTGGGCCTGGTGTACTTGTGGTGGTT
>JAUSBW010000279.1 GCA_030651815.1 Methanoregula sp. | reverse complement strand
TTCTCCATGGCGTTGTTTTCCTGGCAGATTGACCAGTTCAGACTTCCGGTTTTATCCACGTTGTCCCACAGGCTTCACACGAATCCGTTACCAGTTACGCATGCTGTGGTAGGAACATCCCAAACGGATAGGATGGCTTTTTTTGCAATCTTTCATATGGCTTCTTGTCGCTGGTTCTCATTTTGATTTGTTCGGACAGTTCCTGAGCTTCATCTTTCACACCGTCTTTTGAATCGTAATCTTTTATCAGAATAATAAGATCCTGTGAAGTGTCACCAAATGTTTTGAGCCTTTCCACTTAATGGTTTGATCAATCGCAGGTTTGATAATCTCACCCAAGAATAGTTATTGTACAATGCCCGAGCTTATCAAACGGAAATGCAAAAATCCTGATGCTTATCTGGATGAGCAGGATCTAAAAGACATTGCCGAATCTCAAGAGGCTATCAGACAGGGACGGGTTTACACCTCTGAAGAAGCAAGGGTTATGCTCGGTCTTCGATGAAATATTCCCTCTTTTTGACTGATCCGGCTATAAAGGATTTAGGCAAACTGCCAAAACCTACTGCACAGAGAATTTTTGATAAAGTCAAATCGATAGGAGATGATCCTTACCGTACTGCAGAACGATGTGAGGGATATCCGTATTATCATCAGCGTATCGGAGCCTATCGCGCTATTCTTGAAATTGACGATTCCACATTATTGATCACAGTGCATAAAGTAGGTCCCAGAAAGAAAGTGTACGATCGGTAGTCCATCCTCACTAAAACACTACTTCTTTTTTATCCCAGTCGTTCAAGATCTTCAGTCATTGCAGGTTCCGATGATCATGATCTTAGGCTCCTTCATTACATTCTTTACGAAAGGATCTCCGGTTCGTTGTCGTTCTTTGAGTTCACCGGGATTCATGAGCGTGTAGTTGATTTCGCGGTGCAGGGCACGTTCGCTTTCATGCACGAGCGGGATCAGGCGGGATTCGTCCACACTGCCGATGATGAACAGATCGATATCACTTTTTGATCCGGCGTTTCCCGTAGCAAACGATCCATAGATGAACATGCACTGGATCTCATCGAGCGCCGTAAGGTTCTCTTTGATGTGCCGGGCAACGCCTTCAGTTTTAATTACAATCTTCTGCAACTCTTCGTAGAGGAAGAAGTCGCGGTTGACGGTGTAGTATTGCTGGATGCCTTTTTTTTTGTCCGGTAACGAGCCCGAACGATTCGAGATTGGCAAGCTCCCGCCTCACGGAGTTCATATTCCCGGCAGTAATCCGCACGATCTCGCGGACGTAGAATTCACTCTCCGGGTTCAAGAGGAAGAGGGTGAGGAGTTTCACCCGGGTCTTGGAGGCGATGAGCGCTTCTAGCATGAATACATAATGTATCCTCTTGGGTAAAAAAATCAGTCCAACTCCATAGGAGACTCCACCAACACTTCCTGAGTCCATTCCCGTGCCGATTCCGCCTTTTGGAGCGCCAATGCGTCCACTTCTATAAGTACCGGATCGATCTTGTCCCTGATGTTCCACTTTTTTGTACCGTCCTCATCCATAAACACCCATGCAGATAATCGGTACAAACATACCTCCGGTTTATCGTGCTTCTTGATCAAAGGGATAAGCCGGGCAATTTTATTAGGTCGTAAATTCATGACAGTCCTTTTGCAGATTGTCGTGAATTTTCCGATCTTGTCCTGTATCCAGGAAGTCGTAAGCGCTTGTGCACCACTCACTGCGAGATACTCGATCGTCAGCGGTTCTTTGCCATTGGCATCATCCACCTTTCCTACGATTTGAATTTCGAGAACAAAAAATTCCTCTCCTTCCAGAAACGCTCGTCGCACCTCATCTTCCGTTCGCTCTTTAATATCCGGATTGTATTTCAACTCTACGATTTCATTATGCACAGGGTCAGGCATCTGTCTCTCTCCTGATCTTAAATTTTAAAAGATCGAACAAATAAATGTACCTGTAAACGTCATCAGGTATTGCACCACGCTGGAATTAGTTTTCGCAATTCTCTGCTGTCATGAAATGCGCACGGTTATTGCCAACGTTTATGACTGTGCAGTTGAGGTCATCATCACACACGGTGATGAAAATTGTGGCCATACTAAAACTTTTAAATTATCATAACATTTAAAAGTTAAAACTATTCAAGTATATTCATCATGGGTACAATCACGATCTGCATCGATGATGAGACCGAACGGCGGTTCCGGCAGCTTGCACGCGAGACCCTTGGTGAGAAAAAGGGGTATCTTGGCAAAGCAACAACAGAAGCGATTGAATACTGGATTCGCGAGCGGCAACAGGAAGCGATCGCAGAGAGGGCACTTGACCTTCTCAAAAAAGAACGGCATCTGGGAAAGCATCTTTACAAGACGCGGCAGGATATCCATGACCGATAACCCGGCACTCATTGACACGAATATGTTTGTGTACGCATTCGATGCTGACAGCGGAGAGAAGCAGCACGCTGCACAAGAACTTCTTTCCCGGTGCTGGAAACGCGAAATACAGTTCGCGGTTTCAACCCAGAACCTTGCAGAATTTTCTGCAATCGTCCGGGAAAAAGTCTCTCATCCGGCATCTGGTGATGAGGTCCGGGCATTTCTTCAGGGCATCACAGAATTCCGGGAATGGACCGTCATTACGTATGGTGCACAGACCGTTATCCGTGCTCATGAGATTTTAGATGAATATCACCTTCACTTCTGGGACGCACTTCTTACAGCAACAATGGAAGAGAATTCAATCCGTATCATTTATACCGAAGACAAGCATTTTGACCGGGTACCGTGGCTTAAAAGAATCAATCCTTTCGATGGATAAACCCGGAATAATTGGAAAAGAGAATATTCACCAGATCTCCCAGACAGGCATCATTAATGAGGAAAAACACCTAATAATTTCATATATCCATGGAGGGCTCCCCATCAGAGAAAACTATGTTGTAGCATTCTGTCCGGGCCACATATCCGGCTATTTTAAAAAAATAGAGGGGAGCACATCGTTGACTACGGGTAGTATTGGTGCGGGTATTGTCATCACGGAAGGAGTGACAGCAACGGTCCGGCACGCAAGAACCCCCTCTGTCATTATCAGACAACGGGCGGTGAATGGCACAACCGCTACAATTTCACATGAATCGCCCCCCCTCACTTCAATCATGGAACGATTGGGAGTGACTGCATCCATCACAACAGAATGTCATCTGCCGATTGGTGCAGGATTCGGACTTTCCGCAGCAGCCCTTCTTGCATCCGCTACTGCCTTAAACCGTCTCTTTACTCTCGGGTTAACCCCAAAGGATATTTCCCGCCACTCTCATGAGATTGAGGTTGAACACCGGACCGGGCTTGGCGATGTGGCAGCAGCTCAGGGAGGCGGGCGTGTTATCAGGCATGGTCCGGGAATCGATACGAGGATTGAACGGAAATTTGATCTTAAGGAATCCCTGTACTCCGTAAGTTTTGGACCAATTCATACTCCTGCGGTTCTTGGCTCACCATCCCGGATGGAACAGGTCTCGTCTGCCTTTCCCCATGCAGCTCCTCATGATGCACGGGATTTTTTCACTAAATCAAAACAGTTTGCCGAGCGGAGCGGACTGATGACAGATTCGGTAAAAAAAGTGTTTCTTTTATGTGATCAGGAGAATGTTCCGGCAGGCATGACCATGCTCGGAGACGGTGTCTTTGCCTATGGAAAAAAAGCATATGAAGTACTCACTGCTTTTGGCGAAGTCTACGAATTCCAGGTATCACCCACCGGCCCACGAATCATGGAGGATAATATATGATTCCTGATAAACATCCACGGTATCATTCACTGGTCACCCGTGAAAAACTTGCACAGTGCGCCCGCTCCGGCATTGTATCCTTGGAAGGACTCACAGCCCATGGAAGAGGCGAGGCTTTTGATTACCTGATTGGGGAGAGGACAACAGAGAGTGCCCACATCGCTGCACGAATCGCTGCAGCAATGCTCATCTCCGCACGCCACCCGGTCATTTCGGTGAACGGCAACACAGCAGCTCTGGCTGCACAACAGATTGCATCACTCCAGAAGGCAAGCGGGGCGATCGTAGAAGTAAACCTGTTCCACAGGACAGAAAAACGAGTGCAGCAGATCGAAGAACTGCTCCGCGAGACGGGTTCCGATGTGTTTTCCGGAGAGGCAGAGAGGTTACTCCCGCTCTCCCATGACCGCGCGTGGTGCAGGCGAAAAGGAATGTATTCTGCTGATGTTGTGCTTGTTCCTCTTGAAGACGGGGACCGGTGCGAGGCACTTGTACGCATGGGAAAAACAGTCATAGCAATCGACTTAAACCCGCTCTCCCGCACTGCCCGCTCTGCAACACTTACTATTGTCGATGAGCTCACCCGCGCACTTCCCGGTATTACCAGTGCCTGCAAAGAAATATCCGAACCTGAGTGCAGGCAGCTCACCGAATCAGTTGACAATCATTATCTTTTGTCAGAAGCTATACGTGAGATAACTCTGAGGCTTTGTCATGCTATGGATTGAGAGATACCGCCCGAAAGAATTTGGAGAGATTCTAGGTCAGGAACCATCAATCCGTCTTTTATCATCGTTTGCAAAGGACCATACCCTGCCCCACCTGATCCTCACCGGACCGCATGGTACAGGAAAGAGCGCTGCTGTCGAGTGCTTTGCAAGGACACTGTACGGGGAAAACCGGGAACTCAACACATCGGTATTCCAGACCGCTGACCTTTTTTCCCAGGGAAAAGCGTTACTTGAGCAGGATGAGCGGTATGTCCACATCTACCAGAAAAATCTGTCATTGATCAACAATTTCAAATATATTATCAAATGGTATGCATCCCTGCGTCCGCTGGATACAGAGTTCAAGCTGATGGTCTTTGAAGATGCCCACACACTCACGCTCGATGCCCAACAGGCGTTAAGGAGGATTATGGAACGTTCGAGCGGTACCTGCCGGTTTATCTTTACCACAACCAACCAGAGTTCAATAATTCCCGCAATCGCATCCCGTTGCCTACCGCTGTACTTTGCCCCGCTTGATCAAGACGTAATGCAACAATTCCTTCGCACGATAAAGGAAAACGAGCCAACTGACAAACAGGGTTGTTCGGATGATGATCTGGAGTTGATTGTTCAGGCAGCACGCGGAGACATGCGCCGGGCACTACTTCTGCTGCAGGTCGCTTTAGAGACCGGAAAATGTCACAGTCTCTTTGAAATTGATCAATCTGAAACAGCAAACGTATCGGCTTCTGCTGTTAAGGCAATCAAAGACGGAGATATTCGTGGCGCTGTCAGAAGGCTTGAATCACTGATGATCGATTACGGATTGTCCGGCAGTGAAGTGCTCGAACAGATAAGGACTATCATCCGAAGGGAATACAATCACCCGGCACTTGCTATTGCACTTGCAGATGCAGAACTGCGTATGCGACATGGCAACAACGAATTTGTTCAGATCGGGGCATTTGCTACAAGTGTCCATACGGTGTTTTCATGAGCACAACCAAACACGACAAAATCCAGCACCATTATGATTCCATTGCCGATGTGTATGATCATCATTACGATCATCACCGTGGAAGGAGTTACCACATGCACATCAGCAGCCAGCTCATGCGCCCGTTACCCCACGGGGGAAGACTCCTCGACATCGGATGCGGAACCGGACTATTTGTTGAGAAATTCATTAAAACCGGCGGAACTGCTGTTGGACTGGATATCAGCGGAAAGATGATCTCGCGGGCACAGTGGAGGTGCCCGACAAGCGAATTTATTGTTGGAACCGGGGAAAAAATACCCTTTTCTGACAATTCATTCGAGGCCATTTCCAGCCTTCTTGCGTTCAGTTACGTAAAAGATCCACTTGCAATGCTCAACGAATCCTACCGGGTGTTGAAACCCGGTGGAGTCATCTCAATCTGCACATTAGGAAAAAAACTTCTTACCCGGGGAATTCCGGCGATCTACCAACTCGGGGAGAAGATGAAGATCAAGCATCTTGTGATGAAGGATTTCGGGGAGCATTATTACGATAAGAACGAGATGATCAGTCTCTTTTCGGAGGCCGGATTTGCAGACGTGCGTGTGTCCTGGTGCTCCTTTGCCCATATCGATATGATCGATCCGCTTTTTAACTTCGCCCGAAAGGTCGAGTCATTTGTTGAGAAAAGAGTTCCGCAGCTGGCATACAATATCTGTGTGAGCGGAAGAAAACCGGTGGAATAAAAAAGGTTCTTATTTTTTCAGCAGCTTCTTAAGAACGCGCTCCTTTTTCTGCACCGCTGCTTCAGCGGCATGCAGTACCCCTTTTTTCATTGCCTCAAAGTTACGCGTATCCGTGTCAACAACCTTTTTTACCGGGGTATAAGCGGACTCCCGGAATCGCGGGGTGAAATCGCATTCCTTTCCATCCATGATGAGAACCGATTCCGGTTTGCCCGTTTGGACATAACCAACCTGACGCATACGGACCCCGGCAGTTTTTACCATGCGGCAGATCTCTGCTGCGGCATCAGGGGGGGCTACAACGAGGAGTGCATCGAGAGAGACGCCGAGGTAGTCGATCTCGAGTTTCTCAAGCATTGCTCTGACATGAGGCTCGACCAGTGTGGTGGTAGCTGCTTCATCGATCACAATCCGGCAATTCGCAGTCTCTGCCATCTCGAAAACATCGCCTCTCAACCCCCCATTCGTCACATCTGTCATGGCATGAATGCGGGAGAAAACCTCACTTTTCATCAGGGTCTCGCAGGCCATAAGGAAGTTGAGATTGATGGTATGTTCTACAACATCAGGAAATCCCGAGTATATTGCTGCAGTTGCAATAGTCCCGCCACCTGCTCCTTCAGACATGAGGATTACATCGCCGGCTTTAGTTGCTTTTCGGGCAGTGAGATGTTCTGCAACGCCAACTGCACCTACACAACCGGTTAACCGGCTCCCAAGCACCATATCCCCGCCGATTCGTAATGTTGAACCCGTAACCAGTGGCACATTCATCGCTTCGCCGACTGTGGTAATCCCCGCAGTATAGTCAAAAATCTTTGCTACGTCCCCGTCATCGGCCACATGGATATCGGAAAAGAGCATGATGGGTTTTGCTCCCATTACATAGGCATCGCGGAGCGTTGCCCGGGTAACATGAAATCCTGCAAGGAACGGGTAATCGGAAAGACGGGAGTGCATACCGTCAACGGTACAGACAATATATTTCCCCTCTGCACAGACAGCACCCGCATCATCCATCTCATCCACACCGACTGAGGCCGATGTTTTTCCGATGATACGGGCGATCTGGCGGTGGGCAAAAAAGTCGCCCTGTCCACGGGACCCCACGCCGAACTCGCCCATCTTCACGTGAGCGGGTTCGTATTCGAAAAAGTCTCCTTTTAATCCGAGGGTGTTTTTTACTTCGTTGATCACTGCCTGCGAGAATGCATCTGCATACGATCTCCTGACATCTTTTGTTTCGAGGATACGGTCAGTAAGGTTTTTTTGTAAGGTTTCTCGATCCGCACAACCGGTAATTCTTCTGCGGACATACTCCTCAACATCCATACTCTCCTGTACGTGCGAGAGACATAAAAAAGTGGAGCATAATAAAAAAAAAGATCACTTTAACTTTTTAGAGAGCAGCAAAAAATCCGGACATTCAATGGGGTTTTTCCCACTGTCACTGTGATAATGAGAAATATTTTAAGGAAATACAGGTCGACTGAGTAATCGCCCCTGTTTAGTCGATTAAAAATGGATTTGAAAAAACTATCTGAGAAGGACACCACACACATCTGAAAAACACCGGAGTGCATCGTCAAACTTCCCGCTTTTTAACAATGAAAGACCCTTCACCACACCGGTACGGACAACCTTTATATCAAGATAATACGCATGGTCAAATGCACGAGCCGATTCATTCAGTTTACCGAGCATAAAGCATGAATTGCTCATCACAACCCATGCATCAGCAATTGTTGGATCAATTTCAAGCGCTTTCTCAAGACAGTGTATCGCGTCTTCATGCCGTGACAGCATACTGAGAGAGAGACCTTTCCGGTAGAGGGCTTTAGCATTACGGGGATCGAGAACCAGGGCACGATCAAGCATTTCAATCGCTTCCCGGTAACGTTTGAGGTTGATAAGGGCCATTCCTTTTTTTAAGAGAGCTGATAAGAAAAACGGATAAATTTTAAGGGCGCGATCATAGCAGATGATCTCTTCTTCATACCATCTCAGTTTTCCATAGGCAAATCCTTTGTTCACCCATGCCGAAAGATAGCGGGGCCTGAGTTCAATGGCACGATCACAGCAGCGAACCTCTGCTTCAAACCTGCCCAGCATCCCTTGCGCAACTCCCTTGTTGTTCCATGCGACAGCATTCTCCGGATCGATCAAAAGCGCCTGATCACAGCATTTGAGTTTGTCCAAAAACCGGTCGAGCATGCCGTAGGCAAATGCCTTGTTGTTCCATGCATCAACGCACCGCGGGTCCAGAACGATCGCTTTATCGCAGCACTCGATCTCTTCTTCGTACCGTCCCAGTTTCCCTAAAGCAAAACCCCTGCCTACCCACGCAAGCGCGAGTGTTGGATCTACAGCAAGCGCGAGAGAAAATGAAGTGAGTGCATCCGAATGTCGTCCCTCACGTGCCAATGCAAGACCTTCAAGGTAGAATTCACGGCCTTTTTGCCGGGATTCAATTGTCGGGGAAAGGTCAGGCAGGGTGGACATTAAATGGCAATCCTTATAAGAGGACGATTATCCTGTGGAAATGCTTAGTGCCGGTGATATTTATGTTCACGGTCTTTCCTCATCCGGACACAATTCAAAAGAGAGGAAAAAAATTAAAGATGCTGTGTTCACTGAAGCGTGAGATCTTTACCCATGCGGGAACGATTTCAATAAAAATATAATCTTATATCTCGTATATTCGGAGATTGTCATTGTTTTCAGGGAATACTGATGCAACATCTCCGGTAATGGGGGGTATCCTTTCCATAGCGATAACGATGATGCTCGCTGTGCTTGTCCTCCTTCTATTTCATATGCCCAGTTTCGCATTGCTGGATTCTGAAGTGCCTGCAATTTTTAAAATAACCAAGATAACACATGGCACAAAATTTGATAGTATTATGATAGTGAAAAACACGGGTTCGATCGGATATAAAAACCAGAATCTGTACGCAAAGACCTATAAAAATGGTATCCCGCTGGATTGCGTCATTTCAACAATGAACGGGCATGATTTTATTAGTTCACACCATTTTGGTATCCAGAATATAAAGGGAATGAGTGGAAAAACATGGTATGCTAATTTAGCGATCAGTATCAATTATAAGGACAGGACATTCCACCCGGGAGACGAGGTTACATTCGAAGTGTACGATAACACAACCAATAAGATCATCTCACGCCACATGTACACCGCGTAAAAAACACTACATCAATAAGAAAAAAGAATGCAGATTTTCTGTTTCGGCTGCCATTGAATTGCTTGTTAAAGCTGGTTTCCAAGTTATTGACGGGGAGGATCATTCTGATAAAAGAGTAATGGGGACCTGACCGGTCCCAGATTTTCATGACAACTGCCGATGAGCCGAAGACAGTTCAAAAATATGAAATGAAAATATTCTTCGCTGATTTTCATAGGAAAACGTCAACCACATAAGAACACAAAGAACGTTCCCGCATGATCGGGCAGGAGAATGTCCGGCTCCAGATCGAGCATCTCATGACATACCCGATTGTAAAAAATGCGTTAAAGAAAAAGCGGATCGGGATTCACGGTATGTATTATAATTTAGAGACCGGGGCACTCTTAAAAAATTGTATACAGTTAAAGTTCCCGTCCAATCTCTTTTTTGATCCGGTCAAGCGCAATACGCCCGATACGGGTGAGTTTTCCATTCACCAGAACTATGGGTAGCGGGGGGAAATCTGTCTCGATCACCTTTTTTACATAATCCGGAACATGATCATCAATCAGCCTGAGTTTGAGATCCACCCGGTCACCGTACTCTTTTATGAGTTCTGCTGCCAGTGCATCGTATGCTGCGGTGAGTTTTCCTGTTGGGTAGCAGTCTAAAAGTCCACAGGTCCGGTTCTCATCGCAGGGAAACGGGCAGCATTCAGAATCTTTCAGACCAATAATCTCAATTTTTATGGGGCCTGCCATAACTGTACTATCTGGCTGCGGCATTATATCAGGATTGGGAAAATGACATGGGGGATTGATTGGATTGACCATTAAGGTTTACGAAAAAAAATATTACATGAACCGTTCAAAACGGTCTTTAGTCACCTTGCAGATCGGGCAGATCCCCGGGGGTTGATCACGCGCACAGAGATAGCCACAGACTTTACAGCGCCAGACCGGAAATGCAAGGGCAGAAACTGGTGACGATGAGAGGGAGAACGTCTGTTTTATCGCTTGATTTCCGCGCTCCGCTCGCGGGCGGCGGCGCTCTGGAACAGGTGCAACAGCATTCCTGCCTGACGCGATCTCGTCACTGACATACAGGGCACAGTAGCATGCCCCGAAGTCATTGAGATCCGAATCCCGGTAATCGCAGGGACAGATGATGTCGAGATCCTGCTCCTTTCTCCCGGATGCAAGCCTGCATGGGCAGGCGCGGTACCCGTAACGCTGCTCATTTTTCATAAGGCCGGCCACAAGGTTTTTTGTAAATTCGGCATCCGGGTTCAGTTGGTAACCTCCATCTTTTGCCTCTTTTTGCAGGATACGATAGGTTGCTGCCACATCATCAGATTTGATCTCAATAAGTGTCATTTACCGGAATTCCTCCCTGATTTCCTTCTCTTTGAAACCGACAATGCATTTTTTATCATTGATAACATGGATGGGAAACGAACCCGATGGGTTAAACCGTTCGACATTATCCATCGCCATGTCCTGCTCCGTCCCCTCAAGCAGATCAACATACACATAATCGAATTCAACACCAATCTCACGCAGTAGTTCTTTTGTCCGTTTACACCACCCGCAGGTGCTCAGTGCATAGAGCATGACCGTGCCCTTGTTTTTCCCGCTGACATGTTCAATACCCATAAAAAAACTCCAACTACTACAGGGAAATAGCAGCAAATAGTATTTAACAATGGGGATTATGCTCATAACACCAGATCGTCAGAGCGCTGCGGATACATCATTTCACTCCCTTAAGAACCGGGGAGGAGGGGCGCAAAAATCAAACGAAAAATCTGCAATGCTTCACCCGGTTTAAAAGGTGAAAAAAAATTATTTGTTTTTCATAATGATGTTGACATCTTCAAGCAGTGCCTGAAGATCCTCTTCATGCTCGACTTCCATCTGGAGGATGCCCAGCACGATGTTGTAGGTAACCGGGTCTTTATCCCGGGTCTTTTTCAGCAGGCTGTTGTACGTCTTAATCGCACACTGTTCGCCCTTGATATTCTGCTCAAGCACCTTGACAATGAACGGATCATCAGGTGCGTCATACCCGCAGTTAGTGAGCTTGAACCATTGCCGGGGGTTGGTCACGGGAGTTCCACCCAACTGAATAATCCGCGTTGTGAGCAGGACTGCATGCCCGAGCTCTTCAGTTGCGTGTAGGGTGAGTTCGGCAATAACTGCCTCTTTGTTGGGGCCCTTTACTACTTTAGAGCCGATCCAGTACTGGTAGTACGCGAGCCATTCATCGGAAAATGCCTTGTTGAGGAGTCTGACCAGCTCATCAATATCAGTATCAACAATTTTTCTTCCAAATGTTCCCATATTCGTTCACCTCGTCTTTTACGACATGTGAATATCTACACTTATTCTTCTTATCTGTATCCGTGTTAACAGTGGGAATTTCTAATCCATGAATCAGATCACAGGAACTGAGCCGCATTTTTTCCAGACTGTATTCCAGCAGGAAGTCTAAAAAAAGCGCCCACATACATACACTTTTAGTCACCTGCACTATCGTTAATAACCCTTCAGCCAAATCTTATATGGAAACTTATGAAGGCGGTTCTGGGTCTAGAGAATGGGCAATTTGTTGTCGGTGATGGTTTCGGGGTTGAGGGGGAATGTTCCGGTGAACTGGTTTTTAACACCTTAATGACGGGATACATGGAGGCATTGAGCGATCCCAGTTATTATGGCCAGATCCTGATGTTCACGTTTCCGACGATTGGCAATTACGGGGTCGATGTACAGAACATGCAGAGCCAGAACGTCAAGGTTCGTGGAGCGGTATGCCGTGAGATCTGTGATGCCCCGGATGTGAAACCCACCATCCGGCAATATTTCGAACAGAAAAAACTTCTGGGCATATGCGGTGTTGACACAAGGAGTCTGACCATCAAAACACGCGTCAAGGGTACTCTCCGGGCGGCCCTTGTCGTTGGAAGCGATGATGGGGAATATGCAGTGAATCTTGCAAAAAAGGCACCTTCCATCTCAGACTGCGACCCCATCCCTGAAGTCTCGTGTAAAGCCCCCTACCGCATCCCGGGAAAAGGCAAACGGGTTGCCATCATCGACCTCGGGCTCAAGACCAATATGATCACCAGCCTTTCCCGCCGCAAAGGAGACCTCTATATTTTTCCCTACAATGCAGTTCCGGAAGATATCTTTTCCATTGAACCGGACTGTCTCTTTATCACCAACGGGCCGGGTGACCCGAAGAAAGCTGTCCAGACCATCGATACCGTAAAAAAATGCATTGGTGAACTTCCTATCTTTGGGATCTGCATGGGCAACCAGATCGCAGCACTCGCCCTTGGTGGCGACACCTACAAGCTCAAATTCGGCCACCGCGGAGCCAATCAGCCGGTCCGTTATCATGACGGCAGGATCTTTATCACCACCCAGAACCATGGGTTTGCTGTCGATGGTGATTCGCTACCGGAAGGATGTGAGGTCACGTTTGTTAATGCAAACGACGGGACTGTTGAAGGATTTGAACAGGAAGACCTGAAGATCAATTGTGTCCAGTTCCATCCCGAAGCTCACGCAGGCCCCATGGACACCGAATGTCACTACTTTGACGGCGTTTTCCGGAGGATTGCATAATGCCCAGAAAAGAGCATATCAAAAAGGTTCTGATCATTGGATCAGGTCCGATCCAGATCGGGCAGGGTGCAGAATTCGATTTCTCCGGCAGCCAGGCATGCCGGGCCATGCGGGAAGAAGGGGTCAGGGTCGTCTTGATCAATTCAAATCCCGCCACCATACAAACCGATCCCGGGATGGCAGATACCATCTATATCGAACCCATCCGGGCCGATGTCATAGCAAAGATCATAGAGAAAGAAAAGCCGGATGGTGTCCTTTCCGGCATGGGTGGCCAAACCGGACTTAATATGACTGCCGAGCTGGCAGAAAAAGGCGCCCTTAAGGATGTCGAGATTCTTGGTACACCTCTCGAAGCAATCTACAAAGGCGAAGACCGGGGGAAGTTCCGTAGCCTCATGCTCGAGATTGGCGAACCGGTCCCCAACAGCACAATCCTGACAAGTTTAAGTCAGGTTGACGAAGCGATAAAATTAATCGGGCTCCCGGCGGTTGTGCGTCCGGCCTACACACTCGGAGGCGCAGGTGGTGGCATAGCACGGACACGGGAGGAACTTCTCCGTACTGTCGAACTCGGACTCGCGCGTTCACGTATCAACCAGGTACTCATTGAAGAGAGCGTACTCGGCTGGAAAGAGATTGAATTTGAGGTGATGCGCGATTCAGCAGATACCTGTATCATCATATGCGGCATGGAAAATGTGGATCCAATGGGCATCCATACAGGAGAAAGTGTCGTAGTTGCTCCGATCCTCACCCTGCGAGACGATGAATTCCAGATGCTGCGCAGCGCAGCGATCAAGATCATCCGGGCGCTTGATGTCCAGGGTGGATGTAATGTCCAGTTTGCGTTCAAGGACGGGGACTATCGGGTGATTGAGGTCAATCCACGGGTTTCGAGATCATCTGCGCTCGCATCCAAAGCAACCGGCTATCCTATCGCACGAGTGGCTGCAAAGATCGCGATCGGCCTGCGGCTCGATGAGATCACAAACACCGTGACCGGTTGCACCCCGGCATCGTTTGAACCCTCGATCGATTATATCGTAGTCAAAGTCCCCCGCTGGCCATTTGACAAGTTCAATGGGGCAGACAGGACACTCTCAACTGCAATGAAGAGCACCGGAGAAGTCATGGCGATAGGGCGGACGGTTGAGGAAGCGTTCATGAAAGCGAAGAGGTCACTGGATACCGATGTCCAGGTGCACACAAGTCACAGTGAAATCCGCATGATCCTCTCCCGCCCGACAGATGAGCGGTTCCACTGCCTCTTTGATGCATTCAGGCAGAACTTCACTTTAGAAGAGATAGCCCGGCTCACCTCAATAACCCCGTTCTTTTTAGAAAAGATAAGAAATATTGTCACTATGGAAAAACGCCTGGCTGATGGTGCGTGCAGCACAGAAGATTTCATCAGTGCGAGGCGCTATGGTTTTTCCAATACCGAGATCGCTCAGATCAGCGGGAAAACCCAAAGGGAGATCGAAGCCGTCACTGCCGCACCATCCTATAAGATGGTCGATACATGTGCAGCAGAGTTCCCGGCAAACACCCCCTACTTTTACTCAACTTACGAGACGGACTGTGAGATTGTTCCCTCAAAAAGCAAGAAAGTGCTTATCTTAGGATCCGGGCCAATCAGAATCGGGCAGGGTATTGAATTCGATTACTGTACTGTTCATGCTGTTCAGGCGCTGCGCGAGGAAGAGGGAATTGAAGTCCATATAGTGAACAACAATCCCGAAACCGTGTCTACGGATTTTGATACTTCAGACCGGCTCTTCTTCGAACCCATGCAGCTCGAAGACATTGTCAATATTTTAAAAACAGATAATTATTTTGGCGTCATGGTCCAGTTTGGCGGGCAGAATGCCGTTAATCTTGCAGTTCCCATTGAAAATGAGATTAAGCGCCTTGGCCTTTCTACAAAGATCCTTGGAACAAGCCCGGATGCCATGGATATCGCAGAAGACCGTGACCGGTTCAGCGTGCTCTTAAAAAAGCTCAATATTCCCTGCCCGGCGAACAGTTCCGCATACTCAGAGGGCGAAGCAAAGGCAATGGCAGAACGGATCGGTTACCCGGTTCTTGTGCGACCATCCTATGTTCTCGGAGGCAGGGCGATGGAGATCGTCCACGATGAACGGGAGCTGGAGACCTACATGAAAGAAGCAGTCCGGGTCAGTAAAAATCACCCGGTGCTGATCGATTCTTACCTCCAGAACGCAATCGAACTCGATGTCGATGCAGTCTGCGATGGGAATGATGTCCTGATTGGGGGCATCATGGAGCATATCGAACAGGCAGGTATCCATTCAGGAGATTCAGCGTGTGTGATCCCGACCCAGTCACTCGCTCCGGCAATCGTTGACACGGTCAGGGATTATTCCCGCAGACTTGCACTGGGTCTTGGAGTGATTGGGCTTGTTAATTTCCAGCTCGCGGTTAAGGATAATGTAGTCTATGTGCTCGAAGCGAATCCGCGCGCCAGTCGTACAGTGCCGTTTGTCTCAAAGGCAACAGGCATTCCGGTAGCTAAAATTGCTGCAAAAGTAATGGTTGGCAGGAAACTTGTGGATCTCGGGTATGAGGAACGCGAGATAAAACATGTTGCTGTTAAAGAGGTACTGCTCCCGTTCAACAAACTGGCCGGTGTCGATACTATGCTTGGACCAGAGATGAAGAGCACCGGAGAAGTGATGGGAATCGATTATGATTTCGGGCTTGCATTCTACAAGGCATGTATATCTGCCGACAACGAACTCCCGCTTAAAGGATCCATCTTCATCTCGGTCAATATGGAACAGAAGGAAGAGGTAATCCCGATCGCGCGGCAGTTAAGGGATCTCGGGCTCGTATTGTACGGAACTGAAGGCACAGTGGACTACCTTTATGAAGCGGGCATAGAAGCACACCTCATCCGGAAAGTGCAGGAGGGATCGCCCAATGTGCTGGACATGATGCGGCACGGTGAGATACGTCTCATCATCAACACCCCGCAGGACCGCCAGTCCCGGCAGGATCATTACCAGATCATGCGTGCGGCAGTGGACTACTCAATCCCCTATATTACCACCCTGCAGGCAGCGCGTGCGGCTGCTCTTGCCATCGATGCGATCAAGCGCGGGAAGATGACACTTGAGCCAATCAGCCATTATCTGAAGTGATATCGGTATAAAACCCCCTATATTTCCTTTTTCAGGGTATCGTTCAGCACACCAGATGCTGAGATCGCAGCGGGTGTACTGCAATAATCATACAAAATAATTGAATATCCTTAAATACCGAAATAACAAAAAAAGATGCATGAAGAAAATTTTTGTTGTTCTTGCAATCCTGTTCATCGGGATCCTGCTCGCGGGATGCACATCCCAGCCTGCAGCACCTGTGGCCACCCCAGTACCTACTGAGGTCCCAACCGCTGTGGTAGTTCCCCCAACCCCGGAACCTACAAAGGAAATGATTATTGTAGTTGTGGACAAGACTGCAAATGTGACCGCAACACCAACTGCGACACCAACCCCTGTGCCAACGTATACCATCACATTTACCCGGGATTTGACGATTGTCCCCGGTGCAACAGCATATGTCAAGGTTGGTACTAAAGTAATCTGGGCGAATACGGATCCGTTTAAGCCCCACAGTATACAGGCAAACGATGTCCAGACCGGTAAGTACTTTGGCGGCATGAGCACAGTT
>JAUSBW010000264.1 GCA_030651815.1 Methanoregula sp. | reverse complement strand
TACTTCAACCGGATCAGTAGGGTGGGGCACACCCGAATTTGCGCTCATGGAAATTAGATCCTCTGTTCCGGCATCGACCGCCGGAGTAAGTTCTGGTCGATGAAGTGAGAATCCCTCGACTTTAGTCGTGGGAGTGTCAACGTACCCGTGGATAGTGAATGCGCTGTAATAACAAAAAGATCGGGCGGATTCCCAGGCAGCCGGGATAATCCGCCATCCAGGCATGGTAACAACGCCCGCCGGTCATGTCAGACAGGTGGGATTACTGATATTACCTGAAATGCCGGATATTTCGTGAATAAAAAACATAATACAAAATTTTATCTATTTTTTTGTATTACAATACTATAGTACACACTATGACCGTCAGGGATGCTCTTCTCAAGCAGAAACAGGAACTGGAACTCCGCAGACAGGAGCATTATATTGAGCGCACGGCAGAGATGCGGGATGGGAACAGCCATCTGATCCGGATCGTGATCGGTCCGCGGAGAGCAGGCAAATCGTTCTTCGTAACCCGGTACCTGATGACGCAGGGTCATTTCGGATATGTAAATTTTGATGACGAAGAACTCAACGATGCGGAAAAAATTCCCGATATTCTGACTGCAGTAGCGGACCTGTATCCGGGAACAAAGACACTCCTGCTCGATGAGATCCAGAACATACCTGGATGGGAGCTCCTGGCGAACCGGCTCGCGCGGCAGGGATATACGCTTTACATAACCGGGAGCAATGCCCACCTGCTCAGTAAGGAGCTTGCAACACACCTCACCGGCAGGCACACCGTAACAACAATTTTTCCCTTCTCATTTGCCGAATTCCTGCGGACAAAACGAGGTGAATATACCGAAAGTGAATACCGGGCGCACCTTTTAGAGTATTCTGCTAGCGGGGGGTTTCCTGAAATCCTGATGACTACCATCGATAAGAAAGAGTACCTCCTCCGGCTTTTCGATGCAGTGATTTACAAGGACATCATACGGCGCTATAAGGTCAGGTCCCCTCAAGGACTGGGTGATCTGGCCCAGTATCTGTGTTCGAATGTAGCGGGAGAATATTCAGTCCATCGCCTCTCCCGGGTAACCGATTGCCGCAGTGACCGGACCGTGCGGAAATACCTTGATTACCTGGAAGAAGCGTTTCTCTTTTTCTCTATCCCAAGATTCTCGTACAAAGTAAAAGAACAGGTACTGGCAAATAAGAAGTGCTATTGTATCGATAACGGTTTTGTGATGGCGAAAGGATTCCGGTTTTCCCGGAATGACGGAAGTCTCATGGAAAACCTCGTGGCTATTGCACTCCACCAGCTCGAACTGGCAGATAACTTAAACCTTTACTACTGGAAGAATGCAAACACCCAGGAGGTTGATTTTGTCCTCCAGCGCAGCGGGAAGATAATCGCACTGATCCAGGTCTGCACCGATCTCATCGATGACAAGGTACGACGTCGTGAAGTCAATGCGCTCCTGACAGCAGGTCGTGATTGTGCCTGCGAAAACCGGATCATCCTTACCATGGATGAAGAGCACACGAAGGCTGAAGAGTGGTTCGGCATCCGGGGCAACATCCAATACATCCCCCTCTGGAAATGGTTGAAGCAGCCGGAAATTCCCGGAACCTGATCATATTTTCATTTGGTCCGGAAGTTGTGAAAGACAATTTTCCTATTAGCAATCCCGGTAACAACCGATCTTCTTGAACCTAAAAAAGCACGTGATCCTAACGTTTTGACGGGTAACCCGGTCATTCATTTAAAAAAGCAGGTATCCTTTACACTGACAACGGAAGACAGTTTGTAAGCAAAATCTTTGAGGACTGCTTAAAGGCACAAACTATCTTTAACCACAAGGTTGACAAGGGGAGCCCGTGGCAGAATGGCAAGATTGAGAGACTGTTCACGACTCTCTTTAATGAGTGGATTGCATACCGCAGATATAACACCGAAAAGTCCCTTAAGGAATCGCTTGAAGAGTTCCGCGAGTGGTTCAACAATGAACGCGAGATTCAGAAGCTCGGATACAAGACACCTATGCAGATTATGAAGGAAAAACAAATTATAAAAAATTAAATTTTTGTATCATGCTGTTTTCTTTTAATTGTGTTTGATGGAGTGTATGTTTTTTCTGCGTCTGGGTTATAATTTTCCAACTCTCCATCAGAATGTACTTTCTTCAATGTTGCTCCTATCGCTAAAGACATCTTTTGGGCGGCAGCATGTGTCATAAAAACCCTAACCCCATTTACCACCATCTTTCCATCTTTCTTTATCCCGGGCATCCTCAGAAAGTCTATTCTTACGTCTCTCTGAGTGATTTGAACAAAAGCCGTATTTGAATAATATTCATCTGTTAAATTTAATTCCAAATCCTTTACTTTAAAATCGTAAAGAGCGCCAACATCAATTGAAATTGATGTGGCTTCGATTTTTTCAACTTCATCCATTTATACCGCCACGGATGCTTCTGATGCACTCGTTGACACTCCCACGACTAAAGTCGAGGGATTCTCACTTCATCGACCAGAACTTACTCCGGCGGTCGATGCCGGAACAGAGGATCTAATTTCCATGAGCGCGAATTCGGGTATGCCCTACCCTACTGATCAGGTTGAAGTAGCACTTTCAGCCTCCATCAACTCGACAATTACTATGTTCTTATCACCGGTATTTAAGCTGCTAGCACCGGGGCGTGAAAGTAATCTACAAAGGGGTTCGATTCATCCCGCGACTAAAGGTAAGGGTTTTCTCGACCCCTTTACCCGAGATCATAATTGCTGATGTGATACTTTTTAGATATTGTAGAACTGACAGAACGAGGAAGACTGGAGATCTATGAGGTGAAAGCCTCTATTATCCGTTCATCAAAAGGATCTGATTCTCACAAAACGGGATCGTTACATCAGACCGATCTTTATTTTGATCTGCTGTATATCCTGTTCCACCACAGAGAATTTCCGGTCAAGATATGAACGCAGATCAATTCGAAGGTCTTTAATCTCACCCGTGATTGAAGATTCCATGTGATCTATTTTCTGAATTACCTGATCTTGTTTATCCAACATTCTATCCTGCTTTTTATCAATACTGATAATTGCAGGAATTCCTTTTGTCATCTGTTCGACCAGGATCTTGTGCATGAAATCATTTGTGCTGATGACATATCCGGAATATTCCTGAAAGGTAATGTTAGAAATGATGGCATCAGGAGGATGCCCATCGCTGATGAAGGATCTAAACACGTCAATTAAGGATTCCTCTCCTTCAACGCGCACGATCACCCATTGTTTCTCGTCACGTATCTCGTTACGTGCATCAAACCGTTGCAGTCCGGAGTCAAGCGCTTTATCCAGGAGGAATGCCCGATATCCGACTCCATGTACCGGATTGCCGGTTATTGATACCTGCATCTTCATGTTATCATACATTTTTACGGTCATGATTAAATAGCCTCCTGTTAGAGTTAAAAAAACCTTTTTTGGCGTTTTTAAGTGGGTAAGAGGAATGACAACTGTTGCTTACATGCAGTCACTTGAACCGCCTTGCCCAGGCGCGATGCCTCATCGGGTTGCGCCGACCCCCTCAGGGGTTTTGTCAATGCAGGGGTTTTTAAAGGTGGCAGATGCAGGAAATCGGAGTAAAACCGGAAGAAGGCATCAGACGAACTGTTGCCCGGATGAAAGAGTATTACCGCACGGGAAAATGATAAAAATTATATAAATTAAGACCCCCCATTAATTTTATTAATTTTCTTAATTTTCAGTTGTGATGGTATGTTATCGACAAAAAATCCATACAGCGCTGAACACCCGGTTCCTCCGGATAAATTTGCCGGACGGATACACCAGATTGGTAAGTTTGATCATTTTCTTGCGGATACTGTTGAAGGAACAGCACACCCGTTACCTTGTTTTCAACGAAAAAGAATTTTACAAATGAAGAACTTGAGATGCTGAGTGAGAGGCAACTGAAAATTGTCAACTATTTAAAAAATCACGGTAATATTACAAGAATCGTATGTATGGATATATTGGGGGTTTCCAAGGATACGGCTGTAAAGGAGTTGACTGGACTCGTTTCCAAAGACATGATTGAACGGGTTGGAGTTGGCAGGGGGATCTCGTATGTCCTAAAATAATGGGCCGCAAATAAGTCGCAAATAAGTCGCAAATAAGTCGCAAAAATTGATCTTAGCCGATGTTCTGACATGACCGAATTTTTAAGAGTATGTATGATATGTGCGGGGTTCTGATATGGATAATGAGTTGAGAACCGCTCTTACCCGGGCTGGTTTTACGGTGAGGATGACCGATGAGAGATGGGCTCATATTACCGAGTCCCATGATTATATGGCAGGATATCTCGACCATGTGATTGAGACTGTTGAAGACCCGGATTGGCTGGTCAAGGGATGGAACGATGAAGTTATTGCAATGAAAAAATATCCTGTCCATAATTTTAGAGAGAGATATCTGGTTGTGGTGTACAAAGATCTGCCTGAGGGTTTTGTAATAACAGCATTTATGACCTCAAAACATGAAAAGATATTGAAGAGAGGGATTATATGGGAGAAATAATCGCAAATATACTTCAATCAGTACCTCACCTGCTGAATATGCCATCGAACCATATCTGGATTGACTATGACAAAGATTGTGACGTTCTTTACGTGAGTTTCAGAAAACCTCAACATGCCGATGATAGTGAACTGAATGAAAATGTTATCACTCATTATTCCGGAGATCAGATCGTAGGAATTACCGTTATTGATGCTAAAAAGTATGCTGGCGAGGTAACCTGACACTGCTTTTTAAAATTCCCGATACAAAAAAACATCAACGGTTTTCTCCCCGGTTGTGGATCCACAGTGGGATCTCTTATGTCCTTAAATAACAAGTTGCTAAAATTCTCATTGCAGGTATAGGGATTCTCAGTAAAAGGTGATTCCCATAGAAAACGTATCAGAATCATTCAACGATAAGACCGTTCTTGTTACCGTGGGTGCCGGTGCCAATGGCGGTAATCTTGTATGGGCACAAAACGAAATGAATGCAAAGAAGATCATTATTCCTGACAACCTGTCTTCTTCGTATCCCTGGAACATTCCGCAGGGACCAAAGATCCAGTTTATCCACCGGGATTTCTTAAACGATGAGAACCTGAAATGGGCGTTTTATAACGTCAATGTATTAACCTGCTCTGATATTTCCCCTACATGTGATGTGCCATGAAGATCCTTCGCGTTGTCAGTGATCTGTATCCCGCTGTTGTGGGAGGGATAGGGATCCATGCGCACCAGATGTCCACTTCCCAGGCGCGACGGGGTCATGAAGTAACGGTCCTCACGCTGAATCAGAACAAATTAACGGATAACGAATTAATCAACGGGTACCGGGTTGTACGCTTTTTCAGTTATTTCACGATATGCGGGAATTCATTTGCACCCGGATTAATTCTGGAAATACTGAAAAGAAAAAACGCCGTTGAGATCATTCACGCACATTCCCACCTGTTTTTCTCAACAAATATCTGTGCTCTTGCACGACTTTTTGATTCTGCTCCCCTGATAATTACCAATCACGGGCTGATATCTGCCAGTGCACCGGAGTGGCTGAATACCCTGTATAAACACACCTTTTCAAGAGCGACTTTTCATATTGCAGACCACATCATCTGTTATACCGCGATTGAGAAAGAAAATATTGAAAAACTGGGGATTGACCCAAAGAAGATATCGGTTATTGTGAGCAATAGCCAAAAAAACTTATGGTGATTCAATCAAAGCCCGGTGAAAATCCCGATACATAGGAATTGAATCTGATTGTTTACGAATAGTCATGCTGAATCCGAATTTTTTTATAAAACCCAACTGAACGAGGTTTCACGTCAACGGTGATGATTCTGCATCCTACATGATGTGAGAGACGAATTGCGGTAACGAAAATTTTTCGAAGCATATGCCTCCCGATATCCTGTTTCGTGAATCTATCATCAGTTGCAAGTCTTGCAATCTTTAAAGCTGGGTACCGTGAATATGTGTACCCTTCCACTCCGTCTCCTTTTTGAATTCCACGTACTTCAATACTATCAGATATCAGAGTATAAAACCCAACTAATGAACGATTCCAGTAAACGAGATGAGTTACTGATATCCGATTATTTTGACTTGTAAGGGCATCCTCTATAAGAAAATCATTGAGGTCTTTCTCACAGCATGTAAAACCGGTGACATCATCGTCAGATGTGAGAACAGAAAATATGAGATCTTCTTTTGGGATCTTCATTTAAGAGAGAAAGTCTCCACTTCTTCATAGGCTTCCACCAGTAGTTTCCTGCCATCAGGAGTATCTATTGGGTTTTGGATATATCGGTGGAACGCGAGTGCATCACTACCGTCCAGTATAAGTCCAAGTTCAATCGGTTTTGCCATATTTATGGTAATTATGTGAGAGGGGATATAAGATAAAGGTATCACAAACCGGGTAAACCGATAAGACGGGATTTTTAGATCTTTTAATTCTGCGATTAGACATTGTACCTGCCGGAGTTGGATCCTGTGCTCATGGTCACGGGAATCGAATGCTTAAATTGGGCTTGTTTTAGCGATGCTACGTTGACAACGTATTCCTGGCTAAAGTGTTGGAATGCGGGGACATGAATTAGAAAAATCCAGTCAGCCGTACGATGGATTCAACTATACCCTGATGCGAAACTCATGCATATCGGCAGAAACCTGCCCGTTACATACCGGATGTCCGGTGCAGCGCTCCAGCTAAAAACCATGGCCGGCAGCGGAGCGTGCGTGCCCCGTGTAATTCCCATAAGGCGTGCCATCAGGAAATCCTTACCGGCAAGGTCTTTAGGGGAGTTGCTGATCGATATGTTTCCACCCGCAATTGAGCGTGAATTTAAGAGATTTGTTTGCACAATTAAAAAAACGCACATGATCGCTTATTTATGATCATGGGTTAAGGGGTCGAAAAAACCCTTACCTTTAGTCGCGGGATGAATCGAACCCCATAGTCAATTACTTTCACGCCCCGGGGCTAGCAGTTTAAATACCGGTGATAAGATCATAGTAATTGTCGAGTTGATGGCGGCTGAAAGTGCTACTTCAACCGGATCAGTAGGGTGGGGCACACCCGAATTTGCGCTCATGGA